>JAPUKM010000008.1 GCA_027295645.1 Chloroflexota bacterium
GCCCGCGGCCAGCCGGCCCAGGGCGGTCACCGCACGGCCGTAGCCGCGTGATGTGAGCGCCATGTGGGTGATCGGGTCGCTGTGGTAGGTGTCGATTCCCAGCTGCGTCACCAGCACATCGGGCCGGAAGGCCTCCATCAGGGGCGGCACCACCTGCTCGAAGGCCCATAGGTACACCTGGTCGCCGGTGTCGGGTGCCAGCGGGACGTTGACCGCGTAGCCCTCTCCCGGCCCTGCTCCCAGCTCGCCGACGAAGCCGGTCCCCGGAAACAGGTACTGCCCCGATTCGTGAAGGGATATGGTGAGGACGGCGTCGCTCTCGTAGAAGGCGTGCTGGACGCCGTCGCCGTGGTGGGCGTCGATGTCGATGTAAGCCACTCGCTTGCCCTGGGCGCGGAGGGCGTTGATGGCGATTACCGGGTCGTCGAAGATGCAGAAGCCGGATGCGTAGCCGGGCATGGCGTGGTGGAGCCCGCCTGAGGGGCTGAAGGCCACCTCAGCCTGGCCGGAGGTGAGCAGCTCCGCCGCTACCAGGGAGGCCCCCGTTGACAGCAGCGACGACTCGTACATGCCCTCGACTATGGGGTTGTCGCCGCCCTGGCCGAACCCGTAGCGACCCGGGTCCGGCAGGGCGGTCCCCGCGCTGAGGCTGCGTACCGCCGCCACATACTCCTGTGAATGGAACGTGAGGAGCTCCGCCTCGGTGGCGGGCCGCGGCTCCACCTGCTCCGAGTTCGGCAGGTTGAAGGCGTCGAGCGCCTTTAGGAGCTCGTAGGTGTACCGTATGCGGGCGGGCACCATCGGGTGGCCCGCCCGCAACACGTGGCGGGAGAGCCGGTCGGCGTACACGAAGGCGGTTTTTCCGGTCACGTGCGTTGACTCCGCCCAGCCCTGGCTGGTAGCTATGCTAGCGGCCCAGGGCCGCCACCAGGTCCTGGGCCACTTGCTTGGCGTCGCCGAACAGCATGAGGGTGTTGTCGGCGGCGAAGAGGGGGTTCGGTATTCCGGCGAACCCGGGGCTCAGGCTGCGCTTTATGACCACGATGGAGCGGGCCTCGTCCACGTTGAGGATGGGCATGCCGGCGATGGGGACCGAGGGGTCCGTCTCACGGGCCATGGGATTGACCACATCGTTGGCCCCGATGACCAGGACAAGATCCGTCTGCGGGAAGGTCGGGTTGATCTCGTCCATCTCCTTCAGCTTGTCATAGGGGATATTCGCCTCGGCCAGCAGGACGTTCATATGCCCCGGCATGCGTCCGGCGACGGGGTGGATGGCGAACTCCACCTCCACTCCCCTGGACTCCAGCAGATTCACCAGGTCCCGCACGGCGTACTGGGCCTGGGCGACCGCCATGCCGTACCCGGGAACGATGACCACCCGCCGGGCAACCTCCGCCAGCATCGCCACCTCCTCCGCGGACGTCGACTTCACCTTGCCTGCATACACCTCGTCGCTTTCGGCCACGGAGGCCACGACGGCTCCCACGCCGCCGAACAGGACGTTGGCCAGGGAGCGGTTCATCGCCCGTGACATAATGCTGGTGAGGATGAACCCGGCGGCGCCCACCAGTGAGCCGGCGATGATCAGCACGTTGTTGTCCAGGACGAACCCGGTTGAGGCGGCGGCAAGCCCTGAATAGGAGTTGAGCAGGGAGATCACCACGGGCATATCCGCGCCGCCTATCGGTATGACCAGAAGTATTCCCAGGAGGGCCGCGACCCCCGCCAGTGCCCAGAAGGCGATGCTGGAGGTGGGGTCGATCACCAGCCAGGCCGCCAGCCCCAGGCAGACCAGCGCCAGAGTCACGTTTATGATGTGGCGGCCAGGGATCAACAGGGGCCGCTCCGTTATGACCCCCTGGAGCTTGCCGAAGGCCACCAGGCTCCCCAGCAGGGTGACGGAGCCGATGAGCGCCGTGGCCGCGGAGGCGACGGTGAACTGAACGTCGGGCTCCTCCACTTTCAACAGCGCTGCCTCCAGTGCCGCCCCCGCTACCAGGGCCGAGGCGGCGCCGCCGAAGCCGTTGAAGAGGGCCACCAGCTGGGGTATGGCGGTCAGTGGGACGCGGAGGGCAAAGAGTGTGCCCACCAGCGCTCCCACGACCACTCCCGCCAGGATGACCTCGAATCCAACGATATCCTCGTTCCAGAGGGTTACGACAACGGCCAGGAGCATGCCGGTGGCTCCCATGAGGTTGCCGCGTACCGCTGTCCGTGGATGCGATAGGCCACGCAGCCCAAGGATAAAGAGGACGGCCGCCAGGAGGTAGACCAGGTTGACCAGATCGTCGGACATGCTACTCCCTCTTGCGGAACATCCCCAACATACGGTGGGTCACCAGGAAGCCGCCCACGACGTTGACGGTCGCCATGGTCACGGCGATAAAGCCCAGGATGGTGGTGAGGGTGGTCTCCTCAGCACCCGCGGCCACCAAGGCCCCCACCAGGGTGATGCCGGAGATGGCGTTGGCGCCGGACATGAGCGGGGTGTGCAGAAGGGGTGGCACCTTGGTGATCACCTCAAAGCCGACGAAGACGGCCAGCACCAAGATGGTCAGAGCCAAGACCAGGGACTCCATCAGCCGTCGCTCCTTTCCTCTGCCGCCGGGACGGAGGCGGGCAGGCCCAGCAGCTCCCGCACACGGGGGTTGACCACCTCTCCCTGGTGGGTGAGGAGGCTGTCTGAAATAATCTGGTCCTCCATATCCAGCCGGAGCTCACCGTCTTTTACGAGGTTCTGGAGGAATGCGGCGACGTTTCTGGCATACATCTGGCTGGCGTGGTAGGGGACGGTGGAGGGGAGGTTGAGGGGCCCCAGGATGGTGACGCCGTCAGCCTCCACGCTCTCTCCCGGCCGCGTGAGCTCGCAGTTGCCGCCGCCCTCGGCGGCCAGGTCTACGATGACCGAGCCGACTCGCATGCCCTGGACCATCTCCTTGGTGATGAGGACAGGGGCCTTGCCGCCCGGAACCGCAGCGGTTGTGATGACGACATCGCTATCGGTCACCACCTGGGCCATCATCTCTCGCTGGCGGTTGTAGAACTCGTCACCCATGGCGCGAGCGTATCCGCCGGCGGTCTCCGCCTCCTCGGTCTGCAGTTCAAGCTCCAGGAACCTGGCACCCAGGCTCTCCACCTGCTCCTTGACCGCAGGCC
>JAPUKM010000080.1 GCA_027295645.1 Chloroflexota bacterium
TAGGAGCCTCCGGAGTATACGGAGGCAGATTGCTCAGAGAGGGTGATAGCAATGCCTATAGGACTGGAACTTCTAAAAGAGCATCGATATGAGGAGCTGTGGCGCAGGTACTGTGGCTACATTGACCTGAGCATACGGGACTTCATGGGGATACAGCGACACCTCCTGCAAGAGCAGCTAAGCCTCCTGAACGAGTGTGAGTTGGGGCAGCGAGTGATGCGGGGCGCTCGCCCTCAAACTGTCGAGGAGTTCAGGGCGCAGGTGCCTCTGACCACCTACGACGATTATGCTCCTTATTTGCTTGAGCGACGAGAGGATGTTCTGCCGTCCAAGCCCTTCGTGTGGCAGAGGACCTCCGGCGCCTCCAGCGAGTTTACCCATAAGTGGGCCCCCATCAGTGAGCGGGCCTACCGCGCCATGGGACCGGTGATCTTTGCCATACTCATGTTCGCCACATGCAGGCGCAAGGGGGACATCAACTTCGGCGGCCATGAGAAGATACTGTATGCCCTTGCGCCGCCCCCGTATGCCACCGGCAGCTGGGGCCGGCTGGTGACAGAAGAACTGCCCCTGGACTTTCTCCCCTCTGCTGAGGAGGCGGAGACCATGTCCTTTGAGGAGCGGATAGGTCGGGGCGTTGAGATGGCCCTGTCCGACGGGTTGGATGTGGTCTTTGGACTGCCCAGTGTCCTCATGGCCATTGGTCAGAAGATGGGGAACCGGAGTAGTAATGGCCATGACATCAGCCGGTGGCTTGGTCAGCCGCGGACCCTCCTGCGCATGGCAAAGGCTTTGGCAAAGAGCAAGATCGCTCGCCGCAACCTCATGCCCAAGGACTTCTGGTCTCTTCAGGGAATTGCCATAGCGGGATCGGACTGCGCACTCTACCGGGAGAGGATTAAGGAGATGTGGGGTAGTGACCCCCTTGAGGTGTACGGCTGTACGGAGGGTCTGGTCATTGCCACTCAAACCTGGGACCGGCAGGGGATGACCTTCAACCCCAACCTCAATTTCCTGGAATTCATTCCTGAGCAGGAGCACTACAGGGCGGGTGCTATACCTGGGTATCGTCCCAGCACTCTATTGCTGGATGAGATCTCGCCAGGAGAGAACTACGAGCTGGTTATCACCAGCCTTCTGGGGGGATGTTTTGTCCGCTATCGTCTGGGAGACCTGGTCAAGGTCACGGCCCTGCGCAACGAGGCGCTGGATATAGACCTGCCCCAGATCAGCTTCTATGCGCGGGATGACAGCCTCATCGACCTGGCCGGCTTCACCCGGCTCACGGAGAAGACCATCTCGCAGGCCCTGGCCGCGGCGGGGGTCTCCTGCCAGGATTGGGTTGCTCGCAGGGAGGGCGGCGACACCGGCGTCCTGAATATCTACCTGGAGCTCAGCAATGGTCGGCGGTGGACCGCCCCGGACCTTACGGCGGCCATCCACCGGGAGCTCAAGCGGCTGGATGCCCCCTACGCGGACCTGGAGGGCATGTTGGGGCTTGAGCCTTTGCGGGTCTCCGTGCTGCGCAAGGGGGCCTTTCAAGAGCATTGGGACCGTCGGCGAGCTTCCGGGATAGATAAGGCACAGCTCCGGCCATCTCATATCAACCCGTCCGATGACCTGATCGCCGCTCTGCTGGATGGCGCCTCCGTGCCCGCGCAGAGCCGCTAGCCCGGGCTCAGGTTCACGCCAGGATGCCCACACTCAGTGGGAATCCTGGCGTTTCACGTCTATCGCCTAGCTACGCATTTGACACCCCCCGATTTCAGGCGACATAATTAACGCCGTCTGATATACAGTTGCGGGGGAGCGCCGCGGCGATGAACATCTACGCACTAATCCCATTACTTGGCGTCTTTGTATACGCCGCATTGTTCAGTCTGGCTCTGCGCCATCGGCACAAGCGAGAGCGGCGCATCTTTACCCTCTACCTGGCCGCGGCAGGTATCTGGAGCTTCGTCTCCTTCGTGCTTCATCTGGAGAACAGCTTCCTCCTGCAGTATACGTTGCCGGGGTCCAAAATCCTTATCCTGACGCTCATCTGGTGGATGCTGACCTACTACCTGTTCATCCGCACCTTTGTCCAAAAGCCGGTTGGGCGGGAGATCTACTTGGGCTCCGCCTTCATTCTCATCGTTGCGCTTCTGGCCTCCCTTGAGCTGGTACCACGGGACGCATACGCCGAAGGCGGCGTCCTCTACATTGATAACGGGGCGTTCCTCTATCTGTACGCATTCTTTGGTGCAAGCCTGGCCAGTGTTTCTGCCTACCTTCTTGTTCAGTACTACAAGCAGGTGAACACATCCCACGCTCACACCAGGATCGCCTACCTGATGATCGGGCTGGGCGTGCTCACAGTGACAACACTCACCAACCTCAGCGATTCTCTGGCAATATATCCCATTGATCATCTGGGCAACCTGGCCAACGCTCTCATAATCAGCTATGCCATCCTCAGGCACCAGTTGCTGGACATCAGAGTGGTTATCCAGAAGGGCTTGGTCTACCCAGTCCTTTCAGTTGGCATCACCTCTGCATATCTGCTGGTGCTGTTTGGCGCCCAGGCGCTCTTCCAGGCATCGGGCTATGCCAGCCTGGCCCTCGCCACGGTGGTTGCCCTTGCCATGGCTCTAATATTTGCTCCCTTGAGGAACCTGACCCAAGAGCGGGTGGACCGTCTGCTCTTCCGGGAGATGTTTGAGTATCGCCGGATGCTGGTCAAATTCCATAGCAATGTCAGCAATGCCCTGGACCTGGAACGATTGGCCTACGACATCCTGGACCCGCTCACCGACACCTTGGATGCCCGATGGGCCGCCCTGCTCCTCTCTGACGTGGACAGCGGTGATTTCCGCGTCCGCTTCGTACGTCGGAAGGATACCGAAGACGGGGTTTCTGGGCTGCGGCTACGCCGGAGCAGCCCGCTCCTCTCACTCCTGGCCCATGAGCAAGGGGTGCTCCATGAAGAGCTTCTTGATACCTATCCGGAGGGGCTTGCGCTATGGGAAACGGAGCGAAACGATCTGAAGACTCACGGAGTTGATCTGCTCTGTCCCATGGTCAGCCGCGGGAGCTTGGCGGGTATTCTGCTCCTTGGCGGGAAACACTCCGGACGGATGTATAGCGACGAGGACCAGGGGCTGGTACTGACCATGGCCAGCGGAGCTGCCCTGGCCCTGGATAACGCCCGCATGCTTGACGACCTGAAGCGGCAACAGCACAGGGCGGATGAACTGCTCTCCCAGATGGTGCAGGCCCAGGAGCAGGAGCGGGAGCGCGTAGCTCTTGAATTACATGATGGCGTAGCCCAATGGCTTGTCCGTGCCTCTTACCAGGCCCAGATCTGCAAAGCTCTCCTGGCCCGAGAGGATAGCACCGATATCCAGAGTGAGCTCAACGAGGTGGAGGACACCGTGGACGAGAGCCTCCGAGAGCTCCGGCGCGTGCTCGCCGGCCTGAGGCCGCCAACCTTGGACGAGCTTGGACTTACCCATGCCCTCCGCAACGAGGCGGAGCAGTTGAATTCCGACGGCGTCTCCTGTCGAGTTGAGATGGAGGGCGAAGCCGTCCGTCTCTCTTCAACTGTGGAGATCGCGGTCTATCGCATCGTTCAGGAGGCGCTGAACAATGTGCGGAAGCATGCGAAGGCCACGCGGGCAACCCTGCGACTGCACTTCGAGGAGGATTATCTGCGTGTCGAAGTTATCGACGACGGCAAGGGCTTTAACGTGGCCCGTATCCTGGAGAGCGCTATCGCTGAGCAGCACATGGGATTGCTGGGAATGAAACAGCGCGTTGAATGGCTTGGAGGAGCCCTCAAACTGGAGAGCAGCGAGGATGCTGGCACACACGTGACCGTAAGGGTGCCCGTGGCCTCGGCCGCCTAGAGGAAAGTACTCATGGACCTTATCCGCATCCTTCTTGTTGATGATCACCAGGTGGTTCGAGAAGGGGTTCGCCGTATGCTGGAGATCGAGCCGGACATGCGGGTGGTGGGAGAGGCCGCTGGTGGGGAAGAGGGCCTGACCATGCTGGAGACGCTGGAGCCGGACATCGTCATCACTGACGTCAAAATGCCGGGAATGGATGGGGTGGAGTTTACCCGGCGGGCCAAGGCGTTGTTCCCCGATTGCAATGTGCTCATGCTCACCCTGTATGACGAGTTTTTGTCCACCGCCCTGGAGGCTGGGGCCGTGGGATATCTCCGCAAGGACCTGCAGCGCGAGGAGCTTGTAGGAGCCGTGAGGTCTGTCCTGGAGGGCCGCTCCCCCGTGCACGTCACGCTGGAGAGGGACCAGTTGACGCACATAACGTCCGGTGCCCAGCGCGGGCCGCAAATATCAGAGCGGGAGCAGGCCGTCTTGCGGCTCCTTGCCAGCGGCGTCACCACCAGAGAAGTGGGCCTCCAGCTTGACTATAGCGAATCCACGGTCAAGCGGACCATTCGTGGCGTTTTCGAAAAGATGGGGGTCCGCAACCGCTCTGAGGCGGTGGCGGAGGCCATCAAGCGGGGCCTCATCTAACTGCCTCTTCTGCTTCTCACCTGGTTCATCTCGTTCCGTTGATGGACCGTTAGTGTCATCCACGTGGCCCGTTCGATCCATTCCATGACACCTTTTCTCCTTTCCTTCAGGTACCCAACTGGGTAGATTGACGTGGACACATTTAGAGCGGGCTGTCTGAGCGTCTTTTGTGGCTGGAGGGCTATCGGTTCGCGGGAGGCTGGTTACCCGTTGGCCGGTAGGCGACGAAGATGGGAGACCGCATAACGGTCCTGTTGGTGGATGATCATGAAATGGCACGGCGGGGGCTGCGCCGGGTACTGGAATTGGAGGAGGGCATTGAAGTGGTGGCTGAGGCCTCGAATGCTAAGCAGGCGTTGTTGCTGGCGGAGCACCACTCCCCGGATGTCATCTTCATGGACATTAGGATGGGCGAGATGAGCGGCATAGAGGCGACGCGCCAGATCAACGGAATGGGGCTCACCAGCAAGGTGATCCTCCTCAGCATCTATAACAGCTACCTTCAGCAAGCGATTGAGGCGGGGGCGGCAGGATACCTTGGTAAAGATGCTAAGGCCAGTGAGTTGGTCAGCGCTCTTCGCTGGGTGCTCCAAGGAGGATTTGTGTTTGGCGCTAGTATCATCGACACAGCCGAGGGAAGAGAGATAGCCTTTCGCTACCTCACCGGAGGAGGGGCTGTGACTACCGGAGAGGCATCGGCCGGAGAAGCATCGGCATCGGAAACGGGTCCGGCAAGCTCCCCGTCGGTTTCCGACATCCTAGTGTCGGATGCTGCGCTGGTGATTTCCCCTCCATCACAGCCAGCCAAGCTCTTGGAGCTGCACAGGTGGCTGACTGAGTTTGCAAAGGCTGAGATAGGAGAGACCATCGGCACCCGTGGGGAGGACTTTGTCATGCAGGTCGCGTTTCCTCAGCCTATTCCGCTGTTACGGATGCTGGCGGAGTTGCCCTATGTGGCAGGGGTGACCGAGGAGCCGTACAGGCGGGAGAGTGGCACAACCCCCAGGCCCGTGGGGGGAGCGCTTGGCGTGGGTCACATGGTCCCCAAACGGATCCGGGTAATCCTGAAGCCGGATGAGACTGGTAACCGGTAAATGAAGAAGAACATTCGGGTGTTTCTGGTCGACGATCATGAGGTGGCCCGTGAAGGGCTCAGGCGGATGCTTGAGCTTGAACAGGATATTGAGATCGTGGGCGAGGCCAGCGGCGCTGAGGAGGCACTGGGCAAGCTTGGGAGCATCTCATCTGACGTAATTCTGATGGACATCAACATGCCTACAATCAACGGCCTTGAGGCAACCCGCTTGCTCAAGAGCCGGGGGGTTACTGCTGAAATTGTTATCGTGAGCCTCGGCGCGGAATACCTGGCTGAAGCATTGGAAGCGGGGGCCGGAGGATATCTGGTAAAGGACCTGAAGCGAGCGGAGCTGATCAGCGCGATCCGGAGGGTGACCCAGGGCGAGCTGGTTCTCGGGGGCAGCGTCGTGGACTCCCGTGAAGTGACTGAAAATGCCCTGAGCTACCTGCGAAATGCTGCAGCGGGCAAGCCGAATCATTCCGCGGACGGTTCCCAAATCGGTTCCTTTCGCCCGGCAGAGGGGCGTGAGGTAGCAGACAGTCATAGAGAGCCGGAAGCAGTGGAGGCGAAGTCATATCTTCAGAGACTGGATAACAGCCCTGTCGAAATGGAGACCCCTGCAGAGATTCCGGCAGTCACCGAGGGTCCGGTAGAGGGTGTTCCTGGGCCTGGCGGTGTCCCTGAGCCTAGCGACAGTGTCCCCCTAGCTCAGCCCGTGGTTGTTCAAGAGTGGGCGGATACCGACACAACTCGGTACCAGTGGGACGTGGAGCTGGTGGTGGAGCCCCCTGTGGATGCGGTGATCCTGTTGCGGTTCTGCGGGTGGCTAAGAACGACGGTAAACGCGGAGATCGAAGAGATGATGGGCTCCAGAGATGGGGATTCAATCTTCAAGCTCCGCCTGAGAAAGCGAGTGCCATTGGAGGATATCCTTTGGGACTTTCCCGATATGGCCGATGTGCGGGAGGACCTCTCTCAAGGACAATCTGAGAGTCGGCGATTTCTCAAACGGAGAAAACAAGAGCGGCCGGCTGAGACGATCCCCACGAAGCGGCTGCGATTGGTGCTACAGGAAAAGTACAAGCCAAAGCAGCTGGCGCTGTCGTTCGATTCGCCTGCGTAGCCGTTCCCCGTCTGTGGACGGCCGCCCGTACCGGCTTCATCTGCGTCCGGGTTAACCCTGCCATAGTTGCCATTGCGGGTGCGTTTCTGTAGTATCATGCGCCTATGGGAACAGGTACAACCTCCGGCGCTAACAATCTGCCCGTGATCGTCGGCATCTCCGGCGGCAGCGGCTCCATCCTGGCCAGGCGCACCATAGACCGCCTGCTGGAGCTGCGGGTGCCCGTGGCTGCCACCTGCTCTGGTGGAGCCCGCCAGACGTGGCACCAGGAGATGAGCGACCCCTTCAAGGATGTCCTGGCGGCCTGGGAAAATAGCCCGTGGTTCACCTATTACCCCATCGGCGAGTTGGGGGCGCCCATAGCCAGCGGCACCTTCGCCACCCATGGGATGATCGTGGTGCCGGGCTCCAAGGCCACCCAGGCGGCCCTCGCGCACCGCGTGGGGTGCAACCAGCAACACCCCGCCCCCCCTGTATGCCACAAGGTGGGGAGAAAGCAG
>JAPUKM010000081.1 GCA_027295645.1 Chloroflexota bacterium
TCCACAATGCGTCGCACCGTTTCGGCCACCGTCTCGCCGCCCTCCAGCTTCACCGTCTGGGCGCCGCCCTCCTGGAGCAGCCTGCCCGCGTTGCGGATGGCGGTGGGCACATCGCTCTGGTAGCTCATGAACGGCATGTCTCCGACGATGAGCGCATGCTGAGATCCACGTGCCACCGCCTTGATGTGGTGGAGCATATCCTCCATCGTGACCGGCAGTGTCGAATCGTAGCCCAGCACCGTCATACCCAGGCTGTCCCCCACCAGAATCATCGGGATTCCCGCCTCGTCCACCAGCCTGGCCGTGGGATAGTCGTAGGCGGTGATCACGGGAATTCGCTCCCCGTTCCGCTTCATCTCCTGAATGTTGGGTACCGTTACCCGCTTCACCATAGTATGCGACCTCCACTCTTCAGCGTCAGCAGTATGCGACCTCCACTCTTCAGCATCTGCCCGTCCATTTACCGTTCGTCTCCCGCCGACACCGGCTCGGCAGCCAGGGCCGGAGCCGCGTTGAGGGCGTCCTCCATGTGGCGGGCCTGCTCCGGAGTAATGGTCCCCTGCTTGAGGACCATCCCCACCATACTGAGCGCAGCCTGCCGGTACAGCGGCAGCGACTCCGGCATCCGTTCCGCCAGCGCCTCCATATGTTTGCGTATCGTGCCGCTATCGCCTCGCGTGATCGGGCCAGTGGCCGCTGCCCTCGTTCCCTGCGCCTCGATACCGCGCAGCGTTCCCGTGGCCAGCGACAGTATCGCCCGCATGGCCTCCTCGCGGGAGAAGCCCATCGTCTCCCACAGACCACCGGCGGTGTCCAGAAGCGTCGCGACAAAGCCGCAGCCCATCACCGCCGCGGCGTGGTACAGGGGCCTGTCTTCCGCCGCTACCGTCACCGCCCGACACTCAAGCCGCTGTACCAGCTCCTCCAGCCAGCGGGCCAGCTCCCCCGAGGACTCGATGGCGAAGGTGGAGCCTGGCAGCCACTCGGTTGCGTCCAGCCCGGCTGGAAACGTCTGATAGGGGTGTAGCCCGCCCACCATGGCGCCCTGCCGTCGTGCGCCCTCCAGCACTTCCAGGGAGAGAGCGCCGCTACAGTGCACCGCCGCCTGACCATTGCGCCACGGCAGCTCCGCGGCCACCCCTGCGATAGCGTCGTCGGGCACTGTCAGCAGCACCACATCGCACATCTCCACAACCTCTCTGGCGGAGGGTCGTGTGCTGCACCCGGGTATCTGTCGGGCCAGTGCCGTGGCCGACTCCCCGGACCGGCTGGCGACAGCCGCCACCCGGTACCCGGCGGCGCTCATGGCCGTCGCCAGGGCCGTGCCCGTTCGCCCGGCTCCAACGAAGCCTATCCTGTCGAAAGCTCTATATTTAGACATCGCTCAACTCGCTCGCGGATGGTATCCCCCCCAACGCAGTGGCCTTGGCAACCGCCCGAGTAATGGCCTGTGCCATTGCCAGGGCTGCTGCGGCCCCCAGTCTGCTGGAGGCACCACGGTCCACCGATCCCTCTACCGTCCCAGTGGCCGCCGCGAAGACCACATCCCCGTCCGCCATCGTGTGGCTCGGTCGCACCGCCATCGCGATGCCGTCCTGGCCCATCATCGCCAGCCGGTTCGCCTCCTCCTTGGTGAGGGCCGCGTTGGTGGCCACCACCCCAATCGTGGTATTGACGGGGACCTGCCTGTGGACGGCTTTGAAGCCGGGCTGCGTCATCAGCGCAACCGTGTCCAGGAATCCCTTGCCGTCCTCCCGCCGTGGGCCCGCCAGCACCCGGCCGCTCTCCGGGTCCACCACGCTCCCCACAGCGTTCACCGCTACAATCGCCCCAACCAGCAGCCCGTCGCCCAGGTCAAGGCAGGCACTGCCTAGCCCGCCCTTGACCGCCCGGTCCATACCCAGGACCTTGCCTACCGTTGCGCCGGTGCCGGCGCCCACGCTCCCCTCGGCCACCCCGTCGGAGGATGCATCCTTGCAGGCACGGTACCCCTCCTCTGGGCCCGGCCGCACACTGTGCGTGACCAGCCCCAGGTCGAACAGGATGGCCGCCGGTACGATGGGCACAACAGCGGGGCCGATTTGAAGGCCGATGCCCCGCTCCTCCAGGTACCGCATGACACCGGAGGCGGCGTCCAGACCGTAGGCGCTGCCCCCGCTGAGAACAATGGCATGGACCCGCTCCACCAGGTTGCCCGGACGGAGAAGGTCGGTCTCCCGGGTGCCCGGTGCCGCCCCGCGCACGTCCACCCCGCCGACCGCCCCCTCCTCAAAGAGAATAACCGTACAGCCGGTGGCGTTGCTCGTATCCGTGTGGTGTCCCACCCGGATGCCCGGTACAGCGGTGATAGACTCAGGCATGGCACAAAAAAGCGCCGCTCTGGGCCCGCCCAGAAAGGCGCTTCTCCTCAATCCGCTTTATTCCCGCCGTCTCGGTCTTCACAGATCCCAGCGGCAACCTTCATAGCCTTCGGTCGCTTGCGCTTGCCCCCTGAAAGGTGGGCTGCGTCAGCAATCATACCATATCTGCGGGGAATGGGGTCAAGGACTCGGATGCGGTCGGGCCGGGACCTATACCAGGTGCTGTATCTGCTGGCGGAACTCGCGGAGATGGTTTTCGTACGGCTCCTCCATCTCGGCCAGAACCCTCATCCACTGCGCCTGGAATTCGGGCCGCGCCTCAATGGGCCCCAGATCGGCAGGGCCATGAGTGCCCATCTGTTGCTGCGCCGCCTGCTCAAGCTGGCTCTGGACCATCGGCTTCAGCTTCTCGAACGCCTCCTGGCTCTGCTGAGGGTAGAACTGGAGGTACTGGGTCCACACATAGCGGATACGCTCCGCTATCTCCTTCATCGGTGCGCCCATCAGTTGCGTCAGGGCCTCCAGAGTCCGCTCGTTGCTCTTCAACTCAGGCTCATTTTTGGGGATGCGCAGCGTCTCAACCAGAACATCAATGAGCCCCTTGAGCAGATATCGGCGGGCGGGCTGCTCCACCTTCTCCACCTCTTCCACCAGGTCCGCCTTTGATTTTATGAATGCCCCGGCCAGCCTCTTCCCCTCCGGCCCCCACTTCCACTCCAGCCGCTCCTCCTCCGTTGGAGGAGCAAGCTGCTCCGCACGTTCCATCGCCTTTTCGAAGGCGCTCTTGATCTCATCCATGGTTCTGCTCCGCTGGATTAAGAGTACGACATCACGGGCCGCTTGTCTCTTCCTGGAAGCAGGTGGGGCCCTATTTGGATAGGCTGCGGACCGCTGCGAAGCCCGCCGTGGCAAAGGAGATCGCGGCGGACATGAAAAATGTGGTCGCCACGTCACCCGTTACATCTGCCAGCACCCCTGCCAGGCCCGGCGTCAGGCTCGAAAAGACCACCGTAGCACCAAACACCAGCGATACCGTGGTCGCCGGCACATCGTCTCCGGAGACATCCAACGCCGCCGCCAGGACGATCGCCATCAGCGGAAAGTTGAACGCGCCCATGACCACCACCACCAGCAGAAGCGAGGGGCCGTTCCATGCAAACGGAATGGCGAAGACGGTGATGCCCAGCATCAGAATGCTGGGCAGGATGACCGCCTTCCGGCCGAACCGGTCCGAGAGGAAACCCATCGCCGGTTGGGAGATGATCCCGGATACCTGCGAAACGGACAGGAACGCTGAGGTAGCTAGAGAAGAGTACCCGAGGTCCTCCCTGAGATAGATGGGTAGGAACGTGGAGACCGCCGCCTGCGCTGAAATGAACCCTCCCGTGACCACCAGGATAGTGATCATCGCGGGTTGGCGCAGGACCTGCCGCACGGAGCCCAGGTAGCTCCTGAACGACTCCGCTCCACCTGACTCGCCCTTGAGGCCCCGCAATGTCAGCGCTATCAGAATCGTCATGGCAATCGCTGGGATGATGCTGACCTGTAGTACGGTGCGCCAGATGAAGAATCCCAGCAAAACACCGGCGGTTATCGGCCCCAGGGCCTCGCCCACGCTTCCTCCCGTCCCATGCACTGATAAGGCAAACCCCCTGCGGTGCGCGAACTTCTGGGAGAGAGCCGTGATGGCCGGGGGGTGCCAGAAGGAGATCGCCACCGAGCTCAGAGAAGCCATGAGCACCAGCAGCCAGAAGGCGCTGACAGAGCCCAGCAAAAAATGGAAGACCCCCACCGCCAGGATACTGACCCCAAGAATCGCCCTCCAGTGGTCGCTGTAGCGGTCGGCAAGGTATCCCGCGGGGAAATTCCCCAGGCCGTTCCCCATCCCGCGGAAGGTGGAGAGGGTCCCAACGGCGGAATTGCTCAGCCCCAGAGCGCTCTTAAGCTCGGGCAGCACTATGAAGAAGCCGGCGTTGAACATGTGCTTGACCCCGTGCCCCAGCGTCAGCACAAAGCCCATCACCATCGGCTTGGGCTCTGCTTGGCCCACCTCAACGGCACCTGGTTGCGACTGGCTCATTGAATCCATCTATTGCACCTGGGACTACATGGCGAGGGGCACGTCGTCGGCCACGTTGGCCGGTTGCAGGCAGCTAGGACGCGTGGGTACGTTCTAGCCCTGGGCTCTCCTGCAAATCGCCAGGGGACATCCTACAGCGTTCAATGCCGCCCTACAACCGTCCTCAGGTGTCCAATCTCATCCGGAGCGTCGGTTCAAGACGGTTTTTTAACCAAAGACATCTTGCGGAACATGCATCGGCTGTCCTACTATAGGGCGACTCTGGAGTCAGCATCATCGGACATGGCGCTCTACCAGTCGGAACAACGGTCAAAGATTCGCAGGGACAAGAGCCGTGAGGCCATCTCCCTGGCTATGGAGTTTCGTTGGCAGGAGGCTGCCGAAGCCAACCGCTCCATCATCGAGCTGTTCCCTGAAGAAATCGAAGCCAGCAACCGTCTGGGCAAAGCCCTCCTGGAGCTGGGAGAC
>JAPUKM010000082.1 GCA_027295645.1 Chloroflexota bacterium
GCTGCCCACCCTTGGCGGGCAGACCGGACTCAACCTGGCGGTGGCCCTGGCCGACGCCGGTGTCCTGGACCGTTACAACGTCGCCCTGCTGGGAACGCCGCTTTCAACCATCCGGCAGGCCGAGGACCGTGCCCTGTTCCGACAGCTTCTGCTGGATATCGGGGAGCCGGTTCCGGAGGGCGTCACGGTACACTCGATGGAGGAGGCGAGGGAGGCGGCCAATGGTATGGGCCTGCCGCTGGTGGTGCGCCCGGCGTACACGCTGGGCGGCACGGGCGGCGGCATAGCCACGACGCCGGAGGAGCTGGAGAGCATCGTCAGCAGCGGGCTGGCGGCCAGTCCCATCGACCAGGTGCTGCTGGAGCGCTCCCTGGTTGGATGGAAGGAGCTGGAGTACGAGGTGATGCGGGACGGCGCGGACAACTGCATCACGGTGTGCGTGATGGAGAACATCGACCCGATGGGCGTGCACACGGGCGACAGCATTGTAGTGGCCCCGAGCCAGACGCTCACGGACAAAGAGTACCAGATGCTGCGGAGCGCCAGCCTGAAGATCATCCGGGCGCTGGGCATCGAGGGCGGCTGCAACATCCAGTTCGCCCTGGCCCCGCATCCGTGGGTGGCGCCGGAGCTGTACGAGGATGGCCGCGTCCCAGACCCCAGCTACTATGTGATCGAGGTGAACCCCCGGGTGAGCCGGAGCTCGGCGCTGGCCAGCAAGGCGACGGGCTATCCGATAGCCCGCGTGGCGGCCAAGATCGCAGCGGGGCGCCGCCTGGACGAGATTCCGAACGCCGTGACGGGCAAGACGCTGGCCGCATTTGAGCCGACGCTCGACTATTGCGTGGTCAAGATACCACGTTGGCCCTTCGATAAGTTCGCCTCGGGCGACCGGAGCCTCGGCACGCAGATGAAGGCGACCGGCGAGGTGATGGCCATCGACCGCACACTCGAGGCGGCGCTCCAGAAGGCGGTGCGCTCCCTGGAGCTTGGGGACCGGTCGTTGCTGTGGCAGGACCCGGCATGGGGGCAGAACGATAGTGACGCCATCCTGGAGGACCTTCCCCTGTACCCCAACGACCTCAGAATTTGGGCGCTGATGGCGGCACTACGGCGTAACATCTCCATCCGCGACCTGGCAAGGATCACCGGGATCGAGCCGTGGTACCTGAGTGTGCTGCAAAACATTGTGGATATGGAGCGTCGGCTGCTGTCGGAGACGTTGACGCCGCGACTGCTGTGGCAGGCGAAGCGGCTGGGCTTCTCCGACGAGCAGATCGGCACGCTGGCCGACCGCCTTCCCGAGCAGGTACGCAACCTGCGGACCGACTGGAACATCCGGCCCGCGTACAAGATGGTGGACACCTGCGCGGCGGAGTTCGAGGCGGAGACGCCATACTTCTACAGCACCTACGAACGGGAGAACGAGGCGAAGCCGCTGCCACATCCGAAGGCGTTGGTCATCGGCAGCGGGCCGATACGGATAGGCCAGGGCATCGAGTTCGACTACTGTAGCGTCCACGCCGCCTGGGCGCTTCAGGAGGACGGTACGAAGAGCATCATCGTCAACTCCAATCCGGAGACGGTGTCCACCGATTTCGACACCAGCGACCGGCTCTACTTCGAGCCGCTGGACGAGGAGAGCATTCTGGACATCCTTCACAACGAGGGCATGGACCAGACTGACGGGGAGCCGGCTCCTCCACCCAGCGTGGTGCAGTTTGGCGGGCAGACCGCGATCAATCTCTCCCAGGCGCTGGACCGGGCCGGGATGCCGGTGATGGGCTCGTCCGCGGAGGCGATAGACATCGCATCCGACCGGCGCCGGTTCGAGGACTTTCTGAGCCGTCTGGGCGTACCACAGCCACCGGGGGCCGCGGTGGTCACGGTGGAGGAGGCGTTGAACGTCGCCCAGCGTATCGGCTATCCGGTGTTGATGCGCCCAAGCTATGTCCTGGGCGGACGGGCGATGGAGATCATCCAGAACCCCACGGAGCTGGTCCGCTACCATACCGCGGCGGCGGATGTCCTCCAGGGACGGCCCGTCCTCATCGATAAGTACCTGGCGGGCCGGGAGGTGGAGGTGGACGCCGTGTGCGACGGGGAGCGGGTTCTAATTCCCGGAATCATGGAGCATGTGGAGCGGGCCGGGGTGCACAGCGGGGACTCGATGGCAATCTACCCGGGGCTCACGCTGACGGAGGCCGAGGTGGCTACGCTGGTGGACTACACCACGCAAATAGGGCTGGCCATCCAGATACGTGGGCTGATAAACATCCAGTTCGTAATCGTTGGGCCGGACGCCTACAGGGAGCCCACCTCGTTCCGCCAGAACACTCCGGGAGGCCGCGAGTCAGAGATCTACGTGCTGGAGGCAAACCCCCGCGCCAGCCGGACGATTCCGTTCATCTCCAAGGTCACGGGGGTGCCGATGGTCTACCTGGCGACCAAGGTCATCCAGGGCGGCTCGCTGAGGGAGCTGGGATACGAGGGAGGGCTGTGGCCGAGCAAGGGTTTGGTGGGAGTCAAGGCGCCGGTGTTCTCGATGTCCAAGCTGCTGGGAGTGGACACCTACCTGGGGCCGGAGATGAAGTCGACCGGCGAGGTGATGGGAGTGGACAAGACCTTTGGAGCAGCGGTGGCCAAGGCGCTTGCCGCCGGGGGGTTGATGCTGCCGCAGAGCGGTTCGATCCTGCTGAGCCTTGCCGACAAGGATAAGGCCGATGCCGTGCCCCTGGTCACGGGCCTGGCGAAGGCGAACTACAAGCTGTACGCCACGGAGGGTACCGCGGTGATGATCCGTGCCCTTGGCCTGGACGTAACACCCATCACTAAGCGGCTGGGAGAGGGCCACCCCAACGTGGTGGATGTGATTAACGACCGGACGGTGGACGCCGTGGTGAACACCATCTCTCCGTCCACGGCCATCATTCGCGACGGCTTCTACATACGGCGAACGGCAGTGGAGCGGGGGATACCGTGCTATACGTCGATCGATACCGCCAGGGCGGCCGTGGAGAGTGTGCTGCACGGGCCGTCGGTCTACAACGTCCTGCCGATGGCCGAGTACCTCCGAGGTGACGGGAGCGGGGACACATCGTCCCAGCCATGAGCTCTATCCGACTGCCCGTTATCCGTACACGGCGCTGGTCCGCGACCATGCCGCAATTGTTTTAGATACCGAACATCCTTATCACGAAAAGAGACCCACTACACAATGAATCCAGTAGAGGACACTGCTTCCTCCAACACCCAGACCGAACCAGCGGCTAAGCTAACCCCCACGCAACGTCGAAGGGAGCGACGGCGCAGGAAGAAGGCCGCCGAGGCTTCGGCCCGTACGCTCACGGAGCAACCCACGTCTCGGGTCACGGCCGAGCCATCCGCCGACGAGGCGACTACGCCAACGCCAGCCGAGGTGTCCCAGGTCTCCAAGGAGCAGCCGGAGACGGAGGCGGCACCACACCGACCCAGACGACGCAGACGAAGGACGCCGGCGAGCGCTACGGCCACGGTTGAGCCATCCGCCGACGAGGTCACTGCGCCAGCCGAGGTGCCCCAGCCCTCCGAGCAGCAGCCGGAGACGGAGGCGACACCACCCCGACCCAGACGCCGCAGACGAAGGACGCCGGCGAGCGCTACGGCCACGGCTGAGCCGTCCGCCGACGGGACGACTACGCCAACGCCAGCCGAGGTGCCCCAGGCCTCCGAGGAACAGCCGGAGGCGGAGACGGCACCACCCGGACCCAGACGCCGCAGGGGGAAGGTGACGGCAGCCACCGAGGCCGCTGAACCGGCTGCCGAGGGCAAGGAGAGCCGGTACGAAGAGCTGGCCGAGATGGCGGAGTTGCCATCGCCCAGGAAGCGCAGGGCAGAGGCGGCCGAGCTGGCAGCGCCGGAAGGCACAGAAGGCAAGAGCACCAGCGGCCTCTTCGCACACCCGGCAGAGGAGGAGTTCTCACATCTGTTGAATTTCTACGGGGTCAAGTGGCTGTACGAGCCGCGATCATTCCCGTTGCGCTGGGAGGGGAACAGGACGGTGGAGATGTTCACGCCGGACTTCTACCTTCCTGAGGAGGACCTGTTCGTTGAGCTGACCACGCTGAAGCAGAGCCTGGTGACGGAGAAGAACCGGAAGCTGCGTCACCTCCGCGAGCTGTACCCCGACATCAATATCAAGCTGCTCTACCGCCGCGACATCCACCGGCTGCTGGCCAAGTATGGCTACGGCCCGCTGGCGGATGAGGAGGTCCAGGGGATAGAGCGGGTGCTGTTCACCAAACCCCAGATAGAGCGGCGGGTAGCCGAGCTTGGTCGGCAGATATCGGCGGACTACGAGGGGGAGGAGCCGGTCCTGGTGGGGGTGCTGCGGGGAGTCGCGTGCTTCATGTCCGACCTGATGCGGCAGATCACTCTGCCACTCTCCATCGATTTCATGGCGATCTCAACCTTCGATGGGTCGGACGGCTCCGGCGTGCGCATCACCAAGGACCTGGACATAGACCTGAAGGGGCGGCACGTGCTGATGGTGGAGGACATTGTGGACACGGGAATGACGCTGAACTATCTGCTGCACGACTTCACCTCGCGGGGCACCGCCAGCCTGAAGGTGTGCACATTGCTGGACAAGCGGATACGGCGTCTGGCCGACTTCAAGCTGGACTACGTGGGCTTTGAGGCCCCGGACGAGTTCCTGGTGGGGTACGGCCTGGACTATCTGGAGAAGTACCGGAACCTGCCGTTCATCGGCATTTTGAAGCCGGGTGAGCAGCCGGCGACGCCTGCGGGCAGGGGCAGAAGACGGCCCAGGAAACCCGCCTCGACGGCTTAGGGCAAGGTGAGCACAGGTCAGGCACCTATGCAGACCCGTCACTATGGAAGCTCGGGGCCCGTCGTGATACTCATCCACGGCGGCCCGGGCGCCTCCGGGTATATGGCGCCTGTAGCGCGCGAGCTTGCCGATTCGTTCCAGGTCATGGAGCCCCTGCAACGGGTTAGCGGGGGTGAACCGCTCACCGTCAGCCGCCACATTGCGGACCTGCATGAGCTAATAGAATCAAACTGTGAAGACACACGGCCAACGCTGGTAGGACACTCGTGGGGCGCGATGCTTGCGCTGGCCTATGCCGCGGCACACCCCGGTCGTGTAGCTTCGATCGTTCTGATCGGCTGCGGTACCTTCGATGCGGCGACACGCGAGCAGCTCAAGATAGCTCGCGATGAGCGCACGGACGATAGTCTAAGGCAGCGGCTGGCGCGCCTGCGGAAGGAGATCCCCGACCCCGACAGGCGGCTGGAGGCGATGGGTAATCTGACTCTGTCGCTGTACTCGTACGATCTCATCACCACTCATCTGGAGGTAGAGGTATACGACTCCCGCGCGCACAGGGAGAGCTGGGAAGACATGGTGCGTCTGCAAGATAACGGGATGTACCCCGCTGCCCTCTCAGCCATCGATGTCCCTGTTCTCATGCTGCATGGTACCGTGGACCCCCATCCGGGACGGATGATCAGAGCGAGTCTTGAAGAGTACCTGCCGCAGATAGAGTACCGTGAGTGGGATCGGTGCGGGCACTACCCGTGGCTTGAGAAGGCCGTTCGCGATGAGTTCTTCGCCGCTCTCCGGGAGTGGCTCACTCGTTGAGATCACCGCTACTGAGCCCGACGGCGGCCGCGCCGGTGGGGCAGAGGCCCAGGAGGCAGCAGCCCCGGCACAGGGGAAGCTTGCGGCAGGTCTCCTTGGCATGGCGGTCCAGCAGCGCATGGTACTCGTTGAAGAGGCCGGCATCCGGCGGAAGGCTATCATGGAAGAGCGCCTGGACGGCATGGTAGGGCTGCTTCCCGGAGATCACCCCCAGGCGGGCCAGGACCCGCACGGTATAGGAATCGATGACGAAGGAGGGCAGGTGTGCGGCGTAAACCATGATGTCGTCGGCGGTCTCTTCACCGATGCCGTAGATGGCGAGCAGCTCCCGCCGCAGAGCACCGGGCTCCTGGTCGAAGAGGTGGTCAAGGTCGTCGTGGTGGCGCTGCCCCAGGACATCGGCGAACGCCTTCAGCTTCCTGGCCTTGGTGTTGAAGTAGCCGCTGGGCCGGATGAGTGTGGCCAGCTCATCCTGGGCGGTCTCCCGGATGCGGGCCGGGCTCATGGCACCGGCCGCTTTCAGGTTGGCCAGGGCCCGCTCCACGTTGCGCCAGGCCGTGTTCTGGGTGAGGATGGCCCCGACAATGGTCTCGAAACGGCTATCGCTGGGCCACCAGTGCTGTGGGCCGTATCGCTGATATAGCAGCGAGTAGATCTGTGTGAGGAGATCAGCCAGGGTGTGCTCGTCCATGGTCGCTTTGGGAGGACAATGGTAGCACCGAGGCCTACTCCGGGCAACTTGCATGGCTATTGTGACACGGGTAGACTAGCCTGCTGGGAGGGGTTGTATGACGAGCTTCGTTGAGCGTTTGGATGCCGCCTGTGGAAAGAACGGAAGTCTCCTGTGTGTGGGCCTTGACCCGGAGCCCACGCTGATGCCCGTTGAGGATATATTTAGTTTCAACCGTGAGATAGTGGACGCCACCCGCGACCTGGTGTGCGCGTACAAGCCAAACCTGGGCTTCTACGAGGCCCATGGCATTCCGGGCCTCCAGGCCCTCCAGAAGACGGTGGAGCACATCCGAGCGGTGGCCCCTGATGTCATCATCCTGGGCGACGCGAAGCGGGGCGACATCGCCAATACGGCTCAGAAGTACGCCCACGCCATGTTCGAGGTGTGGGGCTTCGATGCCGTGACAGTCAATCCGTACGGTGGGCACGATGCGGTGCAGCCCTTCCTGGACTAC
>JAPUKM010000083.1 GCA_027295645.1 Chloroflexota bacterium
CCGCGAATTGAACGGTCGGAGATTGTACCGCCGCAGATAGAGGCTGTAGTGCGGGTACTTGAATCGGCAGATGCTACCGGGCACTATCTTTTTGCTGCGCTCCACCTTCTGGCCTACACGGGGGCAAGAAGAGGGGAAATACTGGCTTTGGATTGGGAGCACGTCAACTTGACCGAGGGCACTATCTCTATCATGCGTTCCCTGGGAAGGAGCCGAGAAGGTCTGATTCTTGGCCCACCAAAAACTAGCAACGGGCGACGTGTGATCGACCTTGACCAACGAACGATTGAAGTCTTACAGGCTCACCAAGGCAGGCAGCTACTAGAGAAGGTTCAGGCCGAAGGCGCTTACAAGGACAAGGACCTGGTATTCGCTAACCCGGTAGGTGATCTGATAAACCCGATGCGGGTAACTCGGGCCTTTCAGTCCCTGGCTAAGCAATGCGGCGCGGGCCATGTGAAGCTCCATGCATTGCGCCATTTCCACGCCTCTGTACTGTTTCAACAAAAGCAAAGCCTCTTTGCTGTCAGCCGACGATTGGGCCATGCATCGATCAGTACCACAGCAGACTTATACGGGCACATGCTCCCAGGCAGCGGTAAAGAGCAGGCCGACGCCTTCGCTCACGCGATGCGACTCAAACCCGTGGACAGTGGGTAACCATGGCCGTTAGCAAACGGTTAGCAAAACAAGGCCCTGGAGCATATCCCAGGGCCTTTTCAGATAGGACTGAGGACGCGAAATGAAACTTGGTGCCGAAGGCCGGAGTCGAACCGGCACGGGGGTTACCCCCCAATGGTTTTTGAGACCATCGCGTCTACCATTCCGCCACTTCGGCACGTCCCTGCCATTGTAGAACACGGCGGTAAAACTTCAAACCTGCCATTCACCCCGTGCCCCATCCGACCGCCTGCGCTATGCTGAGCGACGACAGCACTCTCTGGACGATATCGACACATGAAGCTGACTCCATTAGGCTATCCCACCGCACACCTGCATCCCGGATATCGGGGCCCCTTGCTGGGGCCGCCTCCCCCCTCCCGCTGGCCCACGCCGAAGCGGCTTCTCCTTCGGAATCCCCTCGGAAGGTTCAGAAGAGCACGCGCCTCCGCTCACGCGGTATCCGTCCGGTTCCACATCGCATCCCGCTGGCCCAAGCTGTAGCCCCCGCTTGGCCTGCGGCCCCTCTCCTTGCGTAAGTTGACAGCCGCCCCCTTCGGCCCCGATGATGCAGCCTCGGAAAAGAAGAGTCGGCAGGCGAAACGCCTCCAAGGAGAATCTATAGTGAAGGCGCTCTACGTTCCTCAGACCGGAGATACCGATGTGCTCACCGTCGGCGAGCTGCCAGGGCCGACCATCAACGGTCCGCTGGACGTCATCGTCCGGGTGCGCGCTGCCGCCGTGAACCGACTGGACACCTTTGAGCGGGGCGGCTCGCACGGCGCAACACCCAGGCAGTTTCCGCACATCACCGGCAAGGAGTTTGCGGGTGAGGTGGCCGAAGTGGGGCCGGACGTGACCCGCCTCAAGGTGGGCGACCGTGTCTTCGGCACCGGCTCCCACACCCATGCGGAGTACGTGAAGGTCGACTCCAGCGGGCAGGCCTTCGAAGAGTCCGTCGAACCGATGCCGGCCGGCCTCTCCTACGAGGATGCTGCCGCCATACCCACCTCCTTCTCCGTCGCCTATCACATGCTGCACTGCGACGGTAAGCTGCGCGCGGGCGAAGATGTGCTGGTGATGGCCGCCGGCAGCGGCACCGGCAGCAGCGGCATTCAGCTGGCGAAGGCGGCCGGTGCCCGGGTCATCACCACCGCCGGCACGGATGAGAAGCTGGAGAGGGCCAAAGCCTTGGGCGCCGACGAGGTGATCAACTATGAGAAGGTGCCTGAGTTTTCAAAGCGCGTGCTGGAGCTTACCGGAGGCCAGGGCGTGGACCTGGTCTTTGAGCACATAGGCGCCCCGGTCTGGGAGAACTGCTGGGCCAGCCTCAAGAGGGGTGGCCGCCTGGTCTCCTGTGGCGTGACCGCCGGTCATCGGGTGTCGCTGCACCTCGGCCAGCTGTGGATGCGACGGCTCACCCTCATCGGCTCCGTGAACAATCCGGAGGTCGACCTCAAGATTATCCAGGGTCTTGTGGAGCAGGGCGCCGTCCATCCCGTGGTCGATTCCGTGATGCCCCTGGAGGACGCTGCCGAGGCGCACCGGCGATTGGAGGCCAGGGACTTCTTCGGCAAGATTGTGTTGACGGTCGCTTCGTGAGAAGGGAAGCACACCATGCCAAAAGCGTTGATCAATGAAGTAACCATCCACTACGAGAGTTATGGCAGCGGTTTTCCCCTGATTCTGGCGTATGGTCTCGGAGGAAACACAGGGCAATGGCAGCCGCAAATCTCCGCCCTGTCTGAAGGCCGTCGTCTGATCCTCTGGGACCCGCGCGGCCACGGCCAGTCGGAGAGCCCATCCAGACGGGACCAATACAGCCTGGACATCTCCGCTGAGGACCTCCTCGGGCTTATGGACCACCTGAACCTCCCTAAAGCCTATGTGGGTGGGCTCTCCATGGGGGGTGCCATTGCCACCCGCTTCACCCTTGCTCACCCTGAGAGAGTGGCCGCCTTGCTGATCATCGATTCGGCGACAGCTTCCGGCATCCCCCTGCCCACAGCGGTTAGGGCCAGCCTGGAGAAGAACGTGGAGCTGGCAGATACGCAGGGGATGGAGGCGGTGGCGGACCATGCGATCGCGGCCAGCCCCAATATCGCCGCAAGGGTGAGGCAGGGACCGGAGGCGGTCAGGGCGATTCGGAAGGTGATCGTGGGCAACAGTCCAGTGGGCTACTCGAACACCATTCAGGCCATCCTGGCCTCGGATTCCATCACCGACCGGCTTCCTCAAATCAAGGCGCCTACCCTGGTGCTGGTGGGCGATGAGGACACAGCGCTACCCGCGGCACACGTAACCCACGAAAGGATCGCCTCCTCCGAGCTGGTTATCATTCCGGATGCAGGCCATCTCTCCAATCTTGAGCAGCCCAGCGCTTTCAACCGGGCGATGCTGATGTTCCTGGCAGAGGTGGACGCCCAGCGGTAAGAAAGGCCTCGGCATGCACCCCAAACTGGGTTGCCGCACCCGGTTGACAACCACCGTGTGGAGGCCGATGATGCGGCACACAGCAACCTATGGACCACACAAAAGGGGAGGGCTGTTCCATGGCTACTGCAATGACCCGCACGGAGCACAAGGTATCCAGAGAAGATGGCAATATCTACTACTACAAGGTGGGCCAGGGAGAGCCGCTGGTCTTTCTCCACAACGTAGAGTTAGGCCACTTTATCTGGGAGAAGACCATAGACAGGTTTGCGGAGCACTACACCTGCTACGTGATAGACCTGCCTGGGCACGATCAGTCGGATATACCGCCCCGGCAATACGGGGTAGAGGACTACACCAGGGCCATACTGGACGTGCTGGATAGCATCGGGCTCAAGCAGACCAGCTTCGTCGGAAGCCACGGCGGATGTGTTGTGATCGTGGACATCGCCGCGAACCATCCCGACCGGGTGAAGAGGATCGTCTTTGACGGGGTGCCGTACTGGAACGTGGAGAGAGGTCGTATCCTCTGGGAGAGGTTCTGGCTACCCAGATTCACCGATCACACCTCTTACGATGTCCCCGTCTACCCGTTGGGCCACTGGACGAATCTGATTAAAACTGACCCCACCAGGGATACTGTGCATGATGAGAATGCGGAGAGGATATCGCAGAAGAGTCGTCGCTGGATCTCGTTGACCTTTGACGCCATCACCAAATACGATGTGGAGGCGGCTGGCCCCAAGATCAAGGCACCCGTCCTGCTGGCCTACGGAGAGCACGATGCCCTGCGCCGCGGCGAGCAGCGGGCCATAGACGGGATCCCGAACGCAGTCCACAAGGTGGTCCCGGGGGCTGGCAGCATCCACTGGGACACGCCCGATGAGTTCGTCAAGATGACCCTGGACTTTCTCCAGGACTAACACCACCGCCCTGGGAGAAACGTATCTAAATAAGAGCCCCTGCGTGGCATGGCAGGGGCTCTTCGAATACCCAGACCCTTGAAAAATCGAGCGTCCCGCTGGTGGTTCTATACAAAACTCAACATGCCGCCGCCTCAGCTTTGCGGATTGCTGGAGCGGAAGGGGGGATTCGAACCCCCGACCTTCTCCTTGGCAAGGAGATGCTC
>JAPUKM010000084.1 GCA_027295645.1 Chloroflexota bacterium
TTTCTGAATGGCAAACGGGGCCACCAGATGTCGGTTTCTGAATGGCAAACGGTGTCGCCAGATGTCAGTTTCTCGGTTTGATCAGGGGAACAGGAAGTTAATGGGACCAGCAAAGAACCGCCAAACGTACTCCCACCTACCCAACGGGAGAATACCGTCAGTCGTCAGGAAGTACATGAACGAGAAGAAAGCCCACACGCCTATCCCGCTGCCACCACCCCGACGCACGTACACAGTTCTGAAATTGCGAGTTGTCATCTCTCACTCCTATCTGACCCTCCGCGCCCAGAAAGTCCTTCGTACAGGAAATGCGCTCCAAGTATAAACACTACCAAGGCGCCGCCTCCAAACACCCAAGCGGGCCAATCCCTTGGCCATTTGACGCCATCCGGGCCTGGGTTCACCAGGGACGCAACGAATACAAAAGTTATCCCTAAGCCAATCAATGCCAGTCCCAGTAGTCCTCTTCGCCACCAAATTTTATCTGAACGTCTCATCTCCACGGTATTCTTGAGTGCGAACACATCTCTTGCAGTACCGCTTACCGGTCGGGTCTGCTGTCTACTACGAATGGCACTAGGAAAACTAGGCAGCCCAGCAGAAACGCGAGACTTGCGGCAAGACCCGCAATGGCTTCGGCTCTGTTCATCTTAGGGATGCTTAGCGGATTCGTGGGCGGAGTGGCAGCGCTGCCAGCAAATCCCAGAGTGAAGACGCAGGCGACGCAACTATCAAGAGCGCTTGCCTTACCATTGCCAGCCTCGCGCATCGTTGGTGCATCAGCATCAAACCCTGGGCCTGACCTCTCCGGCGAGTATAGCACCATGCAATGAAGACAACTCATTCTCGTTGTATAATCGTCCCTGTAATCTCGTTTCAAGGGCGCGTGAATCACGTTTTCTGGTGGCCGCACCGATGTACGTTTGAATTCATCTAACTGTCACGATGCGTTCTCAAGCCTCGCAGATGGTAATGGGACATGCAGGTCTTAATATCTAACCAGGCTCTCGAACGACTCCGCCACAAGGGTGGAGCCATGGCCCTGGATTTCATCCCACCCATTGGCTGAGGTGGTAAAGCTCACGTGTCGGTCGACACGTACCTCCAACGAAAGAACACATCGAAGTATCAGAAAGTCGAACACGAGGGCGTACGTGTCATGGTTTCCCCCACCCTCGCTCAGCAGGCGAAAACGGTCTATGTGGATCTCAAACGGTTCCTGTTATGGACACAGTACACCGTTGAGGCAGAACCGCTGCGCGGTCACTTCCACGGACCCGCGTGCACGCATTAGCAAACGCACCCGCCTATCAACGGCTGCCCAATCCATCCCCTGGACTGTGCCGAGCATGTGCGGCCTGTGCCTACCCGCTCGCCTCTTTCTCCATGGCACGTACCTTCTCCAAGCGCCGCTGATGTCGCTCCTCACCGGTGAATCGGCCCGTGACGAATGCGTTGACCGCCTCCCGGGCCGCTTCCAGACCGATGATCCGCGCACCCAGGCACAGAACGTTCATATCGTCATGCTCCACTCCCTGGTGAGCGGAGTAGGTATCGTGGCAGACAGAAGCGCGAATGCCGGGGACCTTGTTGGCAGCAACGGAGGCACCCACACCGCTGCCGCACACCAGAATGCCACGGTCGGCTTCGCCTGACACAATGGCCTTGGCTACAGCGCGGGCATAGTCCGGATAATCGTCGTCCGGGTCAAGCCTCTCCGGGCCGAGGTCAAGGACCTTGTGACCGGTCTGAGCCAGGTGGCTCGCCAGGTCATTTTTCATGGTGAACCCGTTGTGGTCACCAGCTACCGCGATACGCATAGGCACGCCGCTCCTCACTTGATGCGATCGCTGTTGAAAGCAGGTCGGCCGCCCAGGTATTGACGTTGTTCTTCTGAAGCGCCGCTCTCTTGGCGGCCATCCTCCACCTTCGCTCCTCCCTGGGCATCGTCAGAGCAGCCTTGATCCTATCTGCGAAGGCGTCAGTAGCAAAGGGGTTCACCAGATGGCATCCACAAGCTCCATGGCAGTATATTTCAAATCCTTCAACAGTGCTAGGTCGCGCCAGCTTGACCGTGTGGGCAAAGCAATAGGGCTAAAACAAAAAACAATTCCCACGGTATCACCAACCCCGTAAAGAAGGCATAAATGAAGTGCCTGCACACATGAAGATACCATTGAGTTGCCAATGTTAAGAAACAGTTAAATACACCGGGACTATTGTAATGATCATCTGGAAAACTTTTCCTAAACTATTCTTTAATGTTCTCTTATGTTACAATCCCGCAGATTCAAAACCACCAGGGCTATTTCAGCTGGAAAGGCTGGGGAAAACCGTGATTGGAACTCCTGTAGCGCTACATAACTCCCGCATCTTAATTGTTGACGACGAGGCAAGGATGTTGCATCTGATGTCTACAGTATTACAACAGGATGGCTACGAGGTGATCCATGCAAAGGATGGGAGTATGGCCATGCAGGCCCTTGAAAAGGACAATCCGGAGCTCATCATCCTTGACATCTATATGCCTAAAATCGATGGCTACGAACTGTGCCGCCGTATTCGAAAAGAACGGGAGACCCCCATTATCGTCGTCAGCGGGAGAGCGACAGAGGAGGGAAAGCTACAAGCATTTGGACTGGGAGCCGACGATTTTATTGCCAAGCCATTTGCCCTGGCGGAGTTGCTAGCACGCGTGCGCGCGGTCCTTCGGCGTGTCAGACCACAGGTACCGCAGGAACCCAGGGTGTCGCGGTTCGAACAGTTGGAGATCAATTACACGGCGAGACTGGTCAAATGTCAGGACAGGGTTCAGCAACTCACGCCCATCGAATACTCCCTGCTGGGCATGCTGACGCTCAATGCTGGTAAAGCGCTCACACACGAAATGCTGCTCAACCAGGTCTGGGGGCCCGAATATGCGGACGAAAGGGAGTACCTGAGGGTCCACATCAGCCATTTGCGTCATAAGATCGAGCCGGACCCCGCCAACCCAGAGTACATCCAGACCATCCCTCGCATCGGTTACCGCTTTGCCAAAGAACTGGAGACCTCGGATAGTCGCTAAGAGCCGGTCGGCCAAATCGTAGCCGGCATCCTGCGAGGGAAGCAGCGGCGTGGCAACATGCGTTGCTACGCCGCCTCCACAACGATGCTACAATCTACCCGGGCTCCCGTACGTTCTCTTACCTGGAGACGATCAGCGGCTTGAGCTTGAGGTTACATCTCCCTGATGCCAGGGAGATGTATTGAAATGTCTTCGACTCTTCGCTTTCGCAACGCCGCGGCCATCACCATGGACGTTCCATGCCCCCAAGCCAATACAGTCCTGGTGGAGGGCAACCGAATCGTGTGGGTCGGGGATGAGAAGGATGCCCCTCATACCCGTGCCGACCGCGTCATCGACTGTGCCGGCGCCACACTCCTCCCAGGGCTGAGTGACGCACATATCCACCTCCTGGCCTACGCAGCCAGCCTCCTGCACATGGACTGTAGCCGGCGCACCGTTTCATCCATCACTGACCTGCACCGATTGATCGGCTCTCAAGCTCAGACCACCCCCGCCGGCCAGTGGCTCCGTGGGGTCGGCTATGATGAGTTCCACCTGGCCGAGAAACGGCACCCCACCCGCTACGATCTTGACCCAGCCGCGCCGCGCCATCCGGTACGTTTGGACCACCGGTCGTCTCACGCCTGCGTGCTCAGCAGTCTCGGCCTTCGTGAGGTGGGCATCACCGCCGATACCCCCGACCCTGTCGACGGTGTGATCGTTCGAGACGATTCGGGCGAGCCCACCGGCCTCCTTCTTGAGATGAACAGCTACGTCTCTCAAAGGATGCCTCAACAGAACCAGAACATCCTTCATCAATCCGTTGATAAAGCAAGCAGACAGCTTCTTGCGTGGGGGATCACCTCGTTGCAGGACGCCACGCCTGGGAACGGGCTGGAGCAATGGAAGACCCTTCTTCGGCTGACCCAGGCCGGAGCAATCCGCCAGCGGCTGACGTTCATGCCCGGGATTCACCACCTGCAGCAGTTTACAGCAGATGGACTGACCCACAACATGGGCGGCTCTACTATGACGATTGGCCCGACAAAACTGGTCGCCACGCTCACCACCGGAGCACTCCATCCACCCGAGGGGGAGATTCGGCGGCTGGTCCATGAGGCCCACCAGGCAGGGAGCCCCGTGGCCGTTCACGCCGTGGAGCATGAGGTCGTCATGACGGTGACTCGCGTCCTGAAAGAGGCCAGCGCCGGCAGCCGCATCTCCCCCCACCGTGACCGGATCGAGCACTGCTCCGAGGCCACCCCTGACGTGCTGGAACAGCTCACCGACTCAGGCATCACGGTGGTAACCCAGCCGGGGTTCCTGTACGAGAGTGGAGAGCGGTACCACGCGGAGGTCCCGGCGGAACTACAGCCGTGGCTCTATCCGCTCAACGCCCTCCGGCAGGCGGGAGTCCCACTGGCGGCGGGGTCCGATGCGCCCGTGGCCTCACCCAACCCGTGGCAGGGCCTCTACGCAGCCGTGACCCGGAGAGACTCGTCGGGCCTGGCGCTGCACCCTGAACAGAGCATCTCTATAGAGGAGGCCCTGGCACTGTGGACCTCCGGGGCCGCCTACGCCGCTGGTCAGGAGCAGACCTGGGGCATGCTCAGGTCCGGCATGCTTGCGGACCTCGTCTTGCTGGACCGAGATGTGACCAGGGCGCCTCCCGAGGAGCTGCTCACCTGCCCGGTAGCGATGACCATCATGGGTGGGGACGTGGTATGGGAGGCCTAGTGCCTCCGACGGACCACGTAAGCGCTCAGCTCCTCAAGAGAGCGACGCTCGCGGATATCAGGAAGGTTGCGGAGTGCACGCACAGCCCTATCGCTAAAGTCGGCCGCTATGGCATTGGACTCGGCGATAATTGGCGAGTTTTGGACCATCTCCACCGCTCGCCTGCTGTTGAGTTCAGGGTCATTCCCCTGGAACAGGGCAAGGATCGGGTTGTCGTCTGGGTACCGTTCAAGCAGAAGAATGGCGGGTAATGTCAGGGTACCCTGGAGCAGATCCGCGCCTACCGGCTTTCCGACCTCCTCCTCAGTGCCCTCAAAATCAAGGACGTCGTCCACAATCTGGAACGCCATCCCCAGGTTGCACCCGTACTCGGTCAACGCCTGGATATGCTCCTCTGCAATGCCGCTCAAGATAGCGCCTCCCTCCGCCGCAGTGCGGAAAAGTGAGGCCGTCTTGTTATATATGCGCTCCTTGTACTGTTCGTAGGTATGGGCTGTATTGAACGCGGCGTAGCTCTCCATCAACTCGCCGCTGGACAGCTACTTAATAGTCTCCGCAAAGCGACGGAGCACCCGCATATTATCGGTGTCGCAGGCCCATGCTGCCGCAGTGGCGAAGATGTAGTCGCCAAGCAGCACCGCAACATCACGGCCCCACAGACTGCTTACCGTGGCCAGCCCACGACGTAGCGCTGAGTTGTCCACCGTATCGTCGTGGATCAGTGAGGCGATGTGCAAAAGCTCCACGGAGGTGGCCATAATAACCGGTAGCTCGCCGGAGTTGGGATGGAAGCGTGAGGTCAGAACGGTGATGGCGGGTCGGACCAGCTTCCCTTGGCTGGGCAGCACGTGCTTCAGAAACTCGTCCAGATGAACCTGAGAGGTATTCGCAAGCCTCCTGAGGTTCTCCTCTACCCTAGCCAGTTCACTTTGGATCGGCTCGTATATGTAATCGACGATAGTATCGCTTCGCTGCATCGGTCCCTTCCTACAGTGAACGCCCCCGGCGCTATCCCCTACAGGGCAGCGCGTGCCATCCGCTTCTCCTCCTCGGCCACGGAATCGTCGAGCTTAACAAAGAGCGCCTCCGGTTTAGGAAGTGCCTGGCCGGGCTCCGGCCGTTGGAGGCTCCATCCCACCTCTTCAGGCTCTCCTGAAAAGCCAAGAAAGCGATGCAGAAGGCGGGAGCTGAAGGGCAGAAACGGGAACATTGCAGTCTTGAGAGCGGAGATCGCCACTAGCGTTACCCACAGAGATGTACCTGCGGCCTGCGGGTCCGCCGCAAGCGCCTTCCAGGGAGCCTTGGCGTCAAGATATCGGTTGGCCGCCTGGGCCAGTCCCATGGCGGTGGATAACGCCAAGCGGAAGCTACACACACTCACGTGTTTCCCAACCTCCTCTAGAGCACGCTCGGCATGCTCCATTACCTTCTGGTCCTCTTCGTCCAGCTTGCCCGGTTGAGGGACCCGTCCCTGAAAGTTGCGATAGACCATGGTCAGCACCCTGTGTACCAAGTTACCGTAGGTTGCCACCAACTCGTCGTTGTTGCGGCGGATGAACTCCTCCCAGGTGAATTCGGTATCCGCCGCTTCCGGCATGTTTGCGGCGATGTAGTAGCGCAGCGGGTCCGGGTCATACCGCTCCAGGTAGTCGGATACCCACACCGCGCGGCGCTCGCTTTTTGAGAACTTGCCTCCGCCCAAGTTCATGTACTCATTGGCGGGCACATGGTAGGGCAGGTTCAGACCGTCGTAGCCCATGAGCATGGCCGGCCAGATGATCGTGTGGAACGGAATGTTGTCTTTGCCCATGAAGTAGTAGCCCCTCACCCCTGGGTCTTGCCAGAACTCCCGCCACATCTCTGGCTTCCCTTGAAGCTGAGCCCATTCCTTGGAGGCCGACAGATAGCCGATAACCGCCTCGAACCAGACATAGATGCGCTTCTCTTCGTACCCCGGGAAGGGCACGGGCACACCCCAGTTTATGTCGCGGGTGACCGCACGGTCGTGGAGGCCCTCCTTCAGGTAGCCGCGGGTGAAGTTCAGTACATTGGGTCTCCACTGGGTCTGCTGACCTGTCCACTCCAGAAGCTTATCCTGGAAGGCGCTGAGCTTCAGGAAGAGGTGCTTGGAGTCCCGGAACTCTGGAGGGTTCCCACAAAGGCGGCACCGCAGGTGGCTCATGTCAGCGGGGTTCATGGGTTTGCCGCAGACGTCGCACTGGTCTCCCCTCGCCGAGGGGTTGGCACAGTTGGGACAGGTGCCCTCTACAAACCGGTCGGGGAGGAAGCGCATGTCCGTAAGACAGTAGGGAAGCGACATGGTGTCCTCATAGATGAAGCCCTTCTTTTGAAGGCTACTGAACAGGTCCTGTACCACCTCACGGTGGTTATCCGTGCCGGTAGTGGTGAACAGATCAAAGCCGATACCTAGTCGTTCCCAGGTATCCAGCTGGCTGCTCCGGTACTGGTCCACCACCGCCTGTGGGGAAACGCCCGTCTCCTCCGCTCGCAGCGTGATGGGCGTGCCGTGCTGGTCGCTGCCCGACACCATGAGTACGCTGTCGCCCTTTAATCGGTGGTATCGGGCGAAGATATCGGCGGCGATGTAGCACCCTGCCAGGTGTCCAAGGTGAAGTGGGCCGTTTGTATAGGGCCAAGCCACACCGATGAATATCTTCTCAGCCATATAATAGCAACCTCTACCAAGCGCCTTCGCATTGTAGCATACGAAGAATCACAGACAGTGACGGTCTCCTCCCGCCAACGGGACTATAGCTCCAGCCACAGGGCGTACACCCTCCGACGGGGGAGACCGTGCCTCTCAGCGATAGCTCCGACGGCCTCTCGTGCGGACAGCCCACCAGACTTCAACCGCCGCAACTCCTCGACCACCTCCTCAGCGTCGGCTGGCGTCTCCTGTTGCGTGGCGTCCGCGCCGCTTATCAGCAGAGTGAACTCCCCCTTCGGCTCGGAAAAGTGGGCTGTCGCCTGCCCGGCAGTGCCACGGTATATCTCCTCATACACCTTGGTCAGCTCTCGGCAGATCACAATCTGCCGTTGCTCTCCAAGAGTTGCGGCAAGGTCCTTGAGGGACGCGCGAATCCGGTGAGGTGCCTCGAAGACCACCACAGTCCTGGGCTCCGAAGCCACGCTCGTCAGCAGTCGCCGTCGCTCCTTTCCCCGGCGTGGAAGGTATCCAAGGAACAGGAACTGATCGGCCGGCAGGCCGGAGACGGCCAGGGCCGTAGTGACCGCTGACGGCCCTGGTACAGGCACTACGGGGACACCTTGCTGTACGGCCGCCATCACCAGCTCCCTCCCAGGGTCCCTGATACCTGGGGTGCCGGCATCGGAGACCAGGGCAACGTCCACATCTCTCAGGCGGGCCAGAAGGTACGGTATCCGCTCCTCCCGGTTGTGCTCGTTGTAGCTGATGAGGGGTGTCCTGATCTCATGGCGGAGCAGCAGTTTCCTGGTGATCCGGGTGTCTTCGGCAGCAATGAGGCCCACCTCCCGCAGGACCCGCAGCGCACGCAGCGTCACATCCTCCAGATTGCCGATGGGCGTAGCTACAACGAAGAGGGTTGGCATGGCTCTCGAAGCTGCTGAGCGATAACGTTCACCACGGCGTATGGTATCACGACTTTGCTTGACGTCCCTTCACCACCCTCTCTATAGTCACCGCATGGCCACAATCATCGAGATGCTCGCTCAGCGCGAGGGGAAACCCCTCTTCCTGTGCGACTTCTCTCCGCCGAAGGGTGCGGACACGTCCACCTTAGAGCGGGTGATGGCGGTCGGTGCCGACTGTGTCTCCGTCGCCTACAGCCCGGGCAAGGCCGTGCGGGTGGACCCGGCTGTGGTGGCTCACCTCATTCGTCAGCGGGGCGATCAGGAGGCCATGTTTACTCTGGCCTGCCGCGACATGAATAAGCTGGCAATTCAGAACCACCTTCTCGGGGCCCAACTCCTGGGCGTCGAGAACGTTCTGGTGCTCCAGGGAGACCGCTTCACCGAGCGCGACACCGCCCTGATGAAAGAGGTCAGAGACTTTACGCCCACCGGACTCATCAGGGCCATCGCGGCCATGAACGAAGGCACCGATTTTCGCAGCTCGAGCCTCCGAGCACCCACGGCCTTCTGCATCGGAGCGACCATTGACCTGGGGAGAGGCCCGATGGAGAGAGAGGTGGCCCTTGCGGTAAGGAAGGTCGATGCTGGTGCCGACTTCTTCATCACACAGACCTTCTTCGATGTCAGCTTGGCGAGGCGATTTCTTGACATCTATCACACACACACCGGCACCACGTTTCCGAGGCCCATCTTCTACGGGCTCCAGATCCTCGTGCAGGACGGCCTCATCTTCGGCGACGTGCCGGAGGCCACGAGGCATGAGCTGGAGCAGGGAAGGCCCGGCACGGAGATCGCCCTGGAGCAGCTTCGCTCCTATGTTGACAACGCCATGCAGGGCATTTACCTGGTGCCACCCATCCTAAAGGGCGGACGTCGCGACTACGCAGCCGCACAGGAGCTCCTGGAAGCCTTTCGGCGCTAGCTGGGTGGCACGATTGCAGGAAGCTCGCCTGCCTTGACGCTACTCTCGGCCCGATGCTACAGTGAGCTTGGGAGCGCACCAAGGAGCGTAGCTCAGTCTGGTAGAGCACCGGTCTCCAAAACCGGCGGTCGGAGGTTCGAATCCTCCCGCTCCTGCCAGCCAGCAGATACAAAAAGAGGCCCCGGAGTCATCTCTGGGGCCTCAAGTTTTGCAAACCGCTCACAAACCGCTCACAAGTTCCCGACTCCTCGCTACTGCTCAGGTCGCCTCTTTGAAATGCTCAATCAGCGCCTTGGGCTTGCCCTATTGACTGACTTAGGTGGGCCGATCACTGACTAATATCGACGAAGGCAAATGGGATCCCCTCCGG
>JAPUKM010000085.1 GCA_027295645.1 Chloroflexota bacterium
CTCCTGATGTGACTAGCGAAGCGAATCCATGATAGGTTGGCGCTACCGCCAATACTATCCCTATTTCGGGTGGTTGCTGGTGAGACCCCGACCATCATTTCGGGTGATCGCTTTCCAGGCGAGGTCAATGGAATGCGGAGGGGTGCCGGTTTCGGCATTGCCACAATCTATGGCCGTAGCAGGCCGTTGACCGCACCAGTACCTGTGACAAAACGTGACTTTCGGTACTACAACGTTCTGCGCCAATCCAGTGCTAACAAGTGGCTTGAAAGTCCACATGATGTGACACACGTCTTGGAGTTCCGAGCCAAGTAGCCTCTAATCCGTGGACAACGTAGGACGCTTTCCTGGTGAGAGATCGCCAATGCACTTAGCGAGATGGGCATGACAATTAGCCCCTGAAATGTGGCATCACATCCCTTGCGAACCGTTGGACCTGACCAAGGATCAACGCTGGAGCCACGTAGGGTTTGAGTATGAAGTGTCTGACGCCTGCGTCTACGTACTGTTCAAGCCTCTTGATACAGTCTTTGGGCGTCCCCACGATGTCATATTTCTGTGAGAACTCTTTTTGGTGACCCCCGAAGGGGTTTCCGGCGGCGGCCACCTCAAGGGCTTCATCATAGTCATCGCCTACAGAAAATAGGACGGTATGAGCCAGGGTCATGGGGTCGTCTTCTCTGCCGTACTCCTTGGTATAAGCCCTCAGTTTATCTACGCTCTGTCCATATCCTTCTGGGGTCATGAGGTAGGGTAGCCATCCGTCTCCATATTTGGCGGCCCTCCTGATTGCTGCCGATCTGCTCTTACGCTTCGGCGTGCCGTCCAGTTGTATCTCTACACCTCCAACCCTACCGGCAATCCAGATGGGAGGGTGCGGCCTCTGTACCGGCCTGGGGAAGGAGGCTACGTCATCAAATTCAAATATCCTCCCGTGATATGAGAACGTGTCATGCGTCCATAGGCCCTTCAGAATCTCAAGGGACTCGTCCGTCCTAATTCCTCGGTCGGTGGTAGGAATGCCCATATTCTTGAACTGAACGGGCCGGTCTCCCCCTATTCCGACACCGAAGATAAATCTCCCGTTGGAAACCTGGTCAATGGTGGCGACCTGCTTGGCCAGGATAAGAGGGTGGATCAACGGCAGTACCTGCACCGTGATGCTGAGGAGCAAATGCTCCGATGCTGCGGCTAGTTGAGCAAGAATGATGAACGGGTCAAAGCTGGTAGAACCGGAAGCCAGGGTTATGCCGTCATAACCCAGGTTCTCGGCCAGATGAGCGAACTCAGACACCGGCATGAGCCTGGGACCCTGATCGTAGCCGATGGAGAATCTAATTTCGCGGTTAGCCATCAAGACGCTCCCTGTTGGACAGAGTACCGGCAAGGTGAATGTAGCAGGGGGCGTGCCTGACCGGAAGGAGCACATTGAGTGTGTTTAAAGCCCAGTACCTCAGCAGGTTCATCAATCTCCTCCATGGAGTGAGTCGAGGGTAGGAACACCTCAACCATTCAGTACTGCCTTATAAGAAATCCTTCAGAAACACCTTCCCATCTCCCATTGGCCGTGCCCTGATGAACTTCTCCCGTTCAACGGGCTTTCGGATCGATGGCTTGGTGGCGTCAATCCCCAAGATCCCGTTGTTCTCCTGGCCTGTCAAATTGATCCTATGCGGCTCGTCCAGCTGTGGTGTGGAGGCGTCAAGGTGAAAGCCCTGCATGCCATCAAGCGTAAAGATATCCACCGCCGGATTGACCCGATAGGAGAGGGCCCACATTACATCCTGGAGGTCACGGATATCGATGTCATCGTCCACAGCGATGACAATCTTCGCCCGTCGGAGCACGCCAAGTGCCGTCAGTATGACCTGCCGTGAGTGCCCCTCGTACTGCGGGGCCATCTGTAGGATCACGGTAAGGGCAGCGGATGGGGGCCGGTAAACGTCCAGGATGGTAGCCGCGCCGAAGGTCTGTTGCAGCTTAACTCGACCATCGATTCCGGCGAGGATGTGCAACACGTGCATGTCTGTAAAGCGGGTCGTATTGAGGTGCCTGTAGATGGCGTCCTTTCTCATGGTGATAGCTTTCACATCAAGAGTGTTTGCCTCTTGAGTGCCATAGTATCCGGTGTAATCTCCGTATTGTCCCTCATGATCCCAAACATCTGGCAAGAGGACCCCTTCGATAACAATCTCGGCATAGGCGGGGACTCGCAGGTCAACGGTTTCGCAGGCCACAAACTCCACAGGCTCCTGAAGGAGTGAAGCGGCCAGCTCAAACTCTTCGAATCCCTCATGCGGCCCCGTGTAGGCCGCAGCAATCTCGTATGCAGGGTGATGGCCAATAACCAGAGCAATGGGCATCGGTTCTCCCTGGGCTTCGTATTTCTTGTATGTTCTCCAGGCCTCCCTACGGCCTATTCCTATCGCAGCCTGATTTCTTCCCTTGATGTGCGTGCGGTAGTAGGCCTGGTTCTGGATTCCTGTGGCCGGATCCTTGGTCACGCACATTGCCGCACCGATGTACGGTCCAGCATCCCCCTCACTTCCGTAGCATATGGGCATCCTGAGGAGGTCAACGTCTTCGCCTGTAACGATCGACTCCTTGACCGGGCCGTCCGTGAGCATCTTGCTCTCACCCTTCCCCTGGGCCATGCGGGCGGACACATCTTCAAAGAGCTTCTCACGCGTTGTGCGGAGTGCCATAGCCTGGATATCTGGAGTGGAGTGTAACCGGTCCACAATCTTCCAGCCGGGATAGCCCTTCAGATTCTCGAACATGATGGGCCGGTCGCTTTGGGAGCTAAGGGATCCGAGCTGTGTGAGAGGGTCCACCTCCTTCTTGACCCGGGTAAGCTGATTATCAACCTCAGCAAGAAAGCTCCTCAAATCGCTGGTCATCTTTTCCCTCCCCTTGGTATCAACCGCTTCTCGTGCTAGCTTATCAAATGGACGAGAGGGTTCCAACAGAAGAAAGGGGTCGATCGAGCGGAGGCCCGATTGTTCGGCAGTTGGACGGTTGTAGGCTCTCTTTGAACGCTGTAGCATATCTCCACTGTTGAGTCATACAGAAAACCCGGCATGTACCGGCCGGCCAGCAGGTTTCAGGAGGGGAAGATGACCGAAGACGCTAAGGATTTTGGAGTGCTGCTTCCGACGCGCGGTGTGCTTGTCTATGCCGACGGGAAGCCTCCAAAAGTGGAGTTGAACTTCCAGATGGCGGAGACGGCGGAGATGCTGGGCTACGACTCCGTGTGGGTGGGCGACAGTATCACGTCCAAGCCTCGGCTTGAGGCCCTCACCATGATGGGTGCAGTGGGTGCTCGCACCAAGCGTGTGAAGCTCGGCTCGGCGGTCCTCCTGAGCGCGCTACGTCATCCGGTCCATCTTGCCCATGTGGTCGCCACCGTGGACATCATCTCGAACGGCCGAGTCCTGCTGGGTATCGGTGCCGGCAGAGGTGACAACCCTATGTACGTGAAGGAGCATGCCGCGGTGGGCGTGCCCATTAAAGAGCGAGCAGACCGCATGGAGGAGGGAATTCAGATACTTCGGGCGCTGTGGACGCAACCGCAGGTGACGAGCGATGGGCCTTATTACCCACTAGAAGAGGTTGCACTGGAGCCAAAGCCGATCCAGCAGCCGGTGCCACTATGGATCTCCAGCAACCTGGTGAAACGGGGGCTCTGGCGCGTCGCCAAGTTCGGCGATGCCTGGATAAGCAACATCCCCAGTCCTGAGAACTATCGCGAGTGCTGGAGCCAGATACGGCATCATGCCGACGAACTGGGGCGGGATGTGAGTCACATGCCGAGGTGCCTCTACATATCAGTGAACCTGAACGATACCGATGCGGCCATGCAGGAAGGTGACCGGTTCATGATGGACTACTACGGTCGGCCCTATGCATCGGTAAGCAGCCAGCTCCTGTGTGTCTTCGGGCCGCCGCAGAAGACCGTGGACGCCATCCGTCGTTATCGAGAGGAAGGTGCCAATTACTTCGTTGTCAGGTTCGCATCACGCGATCAGCTAGGGCAACTAGCCAAATTTACCGAGGAAGTGTTGCCGCACCTGTGATCATCAGCCCCCTTTAGCGGGCGGACGATAGCTAAAGGCTACGCCTGAGACTACTGGAGCGGCCGAGGCCGGCCCAAGGCGTCTCAGCTACGAGCCACCGGAAGAACCGCTGGTGCGAACAGGTCATCGGGCAGACCTGTCAGATACTCCTCGACCTCCGACAACGAGATGACATCCGCATATTTGGCGTTCATGTCGAACAGGTTGATCTTGTGCGAGGCTTGCCCGCGATCGAAGGTGCACTCCTCTACGACGGCAACGATGTAGTTGTAGGAAAAGGCATCTACAACGGTGGCTCTCACGCACCCGCTGGTGGTTGTTCCGGCCACCAGCAATGTATCGATCTGGAGGTCGTTCAAGTAGCTGACTAGCGGTGTTCCAAAGAAGATGCTTGGCTTCGCCTTCCGTATCACAATCTCGCCCGGCTCCGGAGCGATCTCCTGAACGATCTCATTACCCCACTGTGCCACTTCGCCCCGGTCCTCAAGTGCGCGCTGGTTCTTCCCCGCCCAACGCCCAAAGTCGGCGCTATTCTGCCGCGGCAGCATGGTCGAGTAGAAGATGGGCAAACCCTTTCGCCGAGATGCCTCCAACAGTTTCTGGATCTTGGCGATCGCCTGCCATCCCTCCTCGCCACAGCTGTTCCGAAACTTCTCGATTGATTCCAGGATTGGCAAGGGGGTGTCCCCCACGAAGTTGTAGTTCACATCAACAACCAGGAGAGCCGGCCTCTTTCCGAAGCCCTGGCGGCCTCCGTAGCCGGACTTGGCGAAAACCTGAACGTCCCGTTCCGTGAGTGTATCGTCCCAAATTGCCATGTTCTCCCCTCCTTCGGGTGGATGATGGCGCAGGTGGCGGCCCAAGGTGCCAAGTGCTCCCAGCAGTTTATCACTGGAGAGATTTGAATAGAAGATGCCGGTTTGAAGCTACAGAAGCGGCACGCTGCAAACGGCCCTTAACAACAGATACACATGGCCCCTGGCGTTAGTCAACGGTCGGAATCCGGCCGGTCGACATCAGCCACATACGCGCGATCTCAGGCCCCATGAACGTAAAGGTCTCCTTCAGCATCTTCTGAAGAGCGCCAAGATCGTCGCCTTCAAGTGCATCATAGAACCAGTGGCAGAATGAACCGTGCTCCCGCTGGATCTCCCGAACCGTGCGGGCGTTTGCGATGCTAGCTTCGATCTTCTTGAGGTTGCGGATGATGGCGGCATTTTGGAGCAGCCGGCTCACATCGTGTGGGCCCATGCCCGCTACCTTGTGGATCCGCCACCCATGAAAGGCCTCCCGAAAGGCGTCACGACGGGCCAGAATCATACGCCAGTTAAGGCCAGCCTGAAAGATCTGCAGGTTCATATTCTCGAACAGCGCGTCGTCATCGGTCACCCGTTTGCCCCAGACCTCCGTTGCATACCACTCCATCAGTGGGTCGCCCTGCGCCCATTCAGGAACCTCTCGCTGCGTTTTCGATTGATACGGCATATTCAATACTCCAGTGAAGTAACTCCGCTCTGCCTCTTCTAAGTGGAGCCGTCATTAGATAGTGATGGTACATGCGACCCCTTCAGTGGTGCCTCCGGTCTAGGTGCCAGGAAGATGGACACCGTCGATAAAACGTAACAGATGGTGAAGGTGAGAAAGGCCCGGAAATAGCTGCCTGTAGAATCAAAGATGTACCCGGCGAAGACGGGACTGATAGCAACAGTGATCTGCGTGATGGGGAGAACGGCCCCCCTTATGGTCCCCAGGGATGCCCTTCCGAAGTAGTTGGCCCACATGAGGTTCATCAGGGGAAGAAAGCCGCTGACTCCAATACCATAGACAACTGGGAAAAGAAGGATGCGTGGGCCACTATTCACTACTACAAGGACCAGCATTCCCCCCGCGGCTATGATAAAGGAGGCCATCATCAGGTAGCGCACCTGGACCGCTTCTCCCAGGAACCCCCAGATAGGCTTTCCTACAATGACTATCACGCTGAAGAGGGCGATCAGCGCGGAGGCATAGGCGGTAGAGTAGCCCTTGTCTGTTAATGCGGGGATTACGTGTATGGGCAAGCCAGCAAAGCCTGTGCCCGCAAGAGTAATGGCAAGGACAATAAGCCACAGCGCCGGAGTTCGCGCCGCCTCCCTGAGTGTCCAATCGTACTCGGTGGCGAGGTCTGCCCGCCTGCCAGACGCTAGAGTATCCGTCATTTGCCCCTTGACATCGCCATCTGGCAGAAGCCCGATGTCCTCCGGCGTACGGCGGATAAAGAGAGCGCTGAGGGGCGCTATGGTGAGGAAGGCGAGGACCCCAATGACCAGCCACGCCTCACGCCAGCCATAATTCAGGATAATGAAGGCTGCCAGGGGGATGAGGATCACTCCGCCTACGTTATTCCCCACTGTAGAAATGGCTATAGCTCGCCCCCGCTTGCGGACAAACCACTTGGAGATGATGGTGGGTGTAACCAACTGTGGACCCACCGCCATAGTCGCCACCCCAGTTGCCATGCCGAAGAGGATATAGAACTGCCAGAGCTGCTGCACACCTGAGATAAGCATGAGACTTATGCCAAGCACTATGCCTCCGAACGTCATGAGGAGCATGGCACCGTGCCTGCGGTCCACTATGGGACCCAAGACGGGCCCAGCAAACATGTTGAGTACGGCCCTTATGGCCAGCGCCCAGGAGATGGCGGTGCGGCTCCACCCCAGGCTCTGGCCCATGGGGTCGACAAAGAGGCCAAATGTGTAGTTGCCAACGCCGGCAGAGGCATTGGCAATAATGGCTACCGCAACAATATACCAGCCGTGAAATATCCTTCCACGGCTGGTATATTGGGCAAGGGCCATCCGAACCTCTACTAACAAGTACGAGACCTGAACGCGGATTCTAAAGATACGCTTTGGGTACGGGGCTGTAAAGTTTCTGCCGCTCTATCTGATTGCTACATTCAGCGGAATCTCAGAAGAGCGTGTAGAATGCACAGCACTCAATTCCACCCCGGACCGAAGAGAGAATCATTCCATGACAGTCCAGCAGAACCTATTAGGCTTTGATCTGTACGAGGCAGCAAGAGTTTGGGGTCTGGAGTTTGAGCGGAAGGTCGAGCCCAAAAGCAGACATGTGGTCATAGACGGATTCCGCCTCCACTATCTTGATTGGGGAAGCCGAGGCAAGCAGCCCATGCTGCTTCTCCACGGCGGTGGCCAGACAGCTCATACGTGGGACTTCTTTTCCCTTTGCCTTCGGAATGAGTACCACGTCTATGCGCTGGACCAGCGCGGTCACGGGGATAGCGAATGGTCGCCCACTTCCGATTACTCCGCGGAGGCGCATCAGAGGGATATTGAGGGCCTTACTGAGCACTTGAAGCTGGACACGTTCATCCTCATTGGACTGTCCATGGGGGGCAGTAACGCCTATGCCTATGCGGCAAAGCACTGGGACAAGCTGGCTGGGCTTGTCATCGTGGACGTTGGCCCGGAGGTCATCATTCAGGGTAGGCGCAACATCCGTGACTTCACCGTGTCAACCTCCCAACTGGATTCCATGGAGAAGTTTGTGGATCGAGCGGCGGCCTTTAATCCTCGTCGCCCCCGGGAGATGCTGAGACGCAGCCTCAGTCACAACCTGCGACAATTGCCCAACGGTAATTGGACCTGGAAAACGGACCGACGCCGTCAAACGGAAGCCGGAACCGAGGTCGACCTCAGGGATTCTCCTGAACTGATCGAGAAGAGATGGGGTTATATTAAGAGCATTCGCTGCCCTACCCTCATTGTTAGAGGCGCTGAATCCGATATCTTCACGCAAGAGGTGGCGGATCGCATGGCGAAGATCATACCCGGTGGCCGGACGGTGAACGTCTCCAAGGCCGGCCACACGGTTATGGGCGATAATCCCCCTGAGTTCGAGGCTCGTGTCCGCGAGTTTCTCAAGACGCTACCCTGATAAACAGAAATCCGGGAGGTGTTTCCATGGCGAGCCCCATGACGAAAACAGACCATTACGTGTCCCGTGCCGACGGAAGAGTCTACTATGCCAAGGTGGGCCAGGGGGAGCCTCTGCTTCTGCTCCATCCCGTCGGTCTAAGCGGATGGAGCTGGAGAAAGGTCATCGACAACTTTGCTCAGCACTACACCTGCTACAACGTAGACCTCCCTGGGTATGACCATTCCGATATCCCATCCCGGCAATTCTCTACCGAGGACTATCTCCAGGCCATCTTGGATGTGATGGACAGTGCCGGTATCTCCCAGACCTCCATTGTGGCGAGCCATACAGGCGCTATGATTTCGATAGTCATGGCCGCCATGCACCCCCAGCGGGTGCGGAGGATGGTCCTGGACGGTGTGCCCTACTGGAATAAGGAGGCGGGCCGGGTCTACTTTGAGAAGCACGTCAGCGCAGGATTTACCGATACGACCTCCTTCGACCGCCCCGTCTCCCCCCTGACCACGTGGGAGGAGGCCTCAGCGACCAACCCCAATCTCACGAAGGAGCGCTGGGAGAAGGGTGAGGAGATCAACAAAAAGAGCCGGTACTGGTCTCGGCTGACTTTTGAGTCGATATGCGCCTTCGACATGACTGCCATTGGCCCCAAGGTGAAGGCGCCCTCTCTGATTCTTCACGGCGATGGAGAGCGGATACGCTTTAGCGAGAAGGAGGCAGAAAAAGGGATCGCAGGCACCACTCTCAAGGTCATAGAGAGGTCTCCAGGGCCGGTCCATGAGCATCAGCCTGAGGTGTTTACCAAGCTAGCCCTGGACTTTCTTCTCAAGGAGTGAGCGGATGATCATTGACATGCGGTGCCGATTGACCACCAGCGAAGGCTCGGACTACTTCCGCATCCAGACGAAGAAGTCGGGCATGTGGGAGAGGGTGGACGCCTTCCAGGAGGGAACGGAGGAGGCGTTCTTTGCGGAGGTCGCCCAGACTGGCGTCACCACTGCGGTCTCCGTTTCCGGAAACAATCCTGGGATGAAGCTGGGCTCCAAGGATCTGCCCGACCGCACCACCTCCAACGACTATATGGCGGATGTGCAGCGACGAAACTGGGGCCGCTTCATCGGTGTGGCCGGGATCGACGCGGGCGCGGTATTCCATGATCCTATCAAGGAGATCGAGCGCTGCGCCGAGCTGGGGCTGCGAGCCATCTTTATCGAGCCGGGGCGCTCGCCAGGCTGTCTGCTCAGCGACCCCCGCCTCTACCCGATCTACGAGAAGTGTTTGGAGCTGGATCTGACGGTTATCCCGCAGACCTCCGGACCGCTCGGCGGGAAGAATATCGACTACGCCAATCCCAAGTACGTGGAGCAGGTGGCCGAGGACTTCCCCGACCTGCGCATCATCTGCGGCCACGGCCACTATCCCTACGTCCGCGAGGCGATAACGATGTGCACTCGCCGGGACAATGTCTACCTCTCGCCAGACATCTACCTGAGGCAGTTAGGGACGGAGGATTGGCTGAAGGCGATCAACGAGAACATCGGTGCCTACTTTGGCGGCTTCGGCCTTGCTGATCGGTTTGTGTTTGGCAGTGCGTATCCCCTCTTCGACCTCAAGGAGTACATTCGCTTCTTCTTCTCTCTGCCCTGGAAACCGGAGGTCCTCTCCAGGCTCCTCTATAAGAACGCACTGCGCGCTTTGAATCTGCAAGACGACCCGGTTTTTCGACAGATGTACGGGCTGGACCTGCCGGATGAAGAGACCGATCCCACACCCGAGTTTCTGAAGGCCGGCGGTTAGGGCTATGTGCCCTTGAGGAGAAACTGCGTCGCCAGCTTGGCAAACTCCTGAGGCTGCTTCTCATAGACGTGTCCCGGGCAGTCCGGGACGACCTTGAACATGGTCCCTTTCATGGCCGCTCTGGCCCTCTCCTCTCCACGACGAATGGCGTCTCCGTCGCCGTAGAGAACAAGGGTGGGCGTGTTCACCTTGGGGCCCGCCTCTTGCATGTCGTAGCTCATGGCGGCCTCCAGGGTATGCCGGCTCCACAGGCGGCTTTTCTCTTGGAGCCTGTGTGTATCCTCCCACGTCTGTCTATCCAGGTTGGGATCTCTTCCGTTGGCCTCTTCCCAGGTCAGCAGCGGAGAAACGGGAACATCGTAGGAGGTGGTATCGGTAAAACCGGGAATCATCACCTTCTCAAAGATGAGCCTGCCGCTCTCCTTATTCCAATAGGGTAATCCGTCCATGACCATACTCCTGACGCGCTGAGGATGGGAAATGGCCAGGTCCACCGAGATGATCGCTCCCGTGTGCGCCCCTATCGTGCTAACCTTGTCGAGCCCCACGCTGTCCATGACGTCCAGAATGGCCGCAGCGAAGTCCTGGACGGAGTATTTCCTGGGAGGGGTGTCCGAGTGATCGTAGCCAGGCAGGTCCAGGACGTAGCAGGTGACGTGCTCAGCAAGAGAACCCACAACCTCCCTCCAGACCCACCCGCCTAATCCCGCACCCTGAAGCAAAAGCACCGGCTCTCCCTGGCCCACCTTCCGGTAGTAGACCTTACCATCAGCACGGGGCACGTAGTGGTCTGTTCCTGCAGTTGAGCTCACCATGACGATACCTCCCATTGATGCTAGCTAACCTGCTAACGCTCCCTACTGACGCTCAAGGAGGAAGTCCAGCGCCAGCTTGCTGAACTCCTCCGGCTTGAACCGGTGCGACCCGCCGGTGGCCACACCCTCTTTTGGCGAATCCTGAATGATCTTGAGGGTGGAGCCCTTTATGTCCTGGTGGGCACGCTGCTCTCCACGGCGCAGTATCTCTCGCTCACCGTAGATCAGGAGGGTCGGCGCCTTCACCTTGGGGCCGAGGGCTTCGGTATCAAAGTGGCTGTTTGCATACATGTGCACACGATGCCAGCGGCGATCCCTGCGACTCAGCTCATCCCGTGTCCTCCACTCCTCCCACGTAAGATGGGGCTCAGTCTTCTTCGCCTCTTCCCAGGGCGGCGGGAGAGGCGAAACGGGCACATCATAGGAGGTGGTATCGGTGTATTGGAGATTGTAGGATGCCTCCCATACAATCGCGCCTCTTCGCAGATCCCAGTAGGCCAGGCTGTCCAGGACCAGCCTTTTCACACGCTTGGGATGGTTCGCCGCTATGTCCAGAACGATCATAGCCCCGGTGTGATCGCCAACAAAGCTACTCTGCTCGATGCCAATGATATCCATGACCTCCAGAATGGCCGCCGTATACTCCGGAAGTGTCCATGTCCTGGTGGCTATCCATGAACGGGGAATATCTGAGTGGTCGGCTCCGGGCAGGTCCAAGACGTAGCAGGTGAAGTGCTGGGCAAACCTGTCCGTAATCAGCCGGAGGCTCCGTCCGCTACCACCGCCAATGAAGACCAACGGCTCCCCCTGACCTACACTATAGTAGTACACCCTTCCGCCCTCCTGGCGTGCTACATAATGCTCAGTGATTTCCGTTGAAGAAGCCATACTCACTCCCATGCCCACGGACTGAATGGGATACTATCGTAGGCCTGGGTTCTGTTCAAGCAACCGAACAGACCCCTATCCTCCGGCGAATACGGGCTTACGCTTTTCCTTATAGGCCATGAACCCCTCTTTCATGTCAGGAGAGGTGGTCAGGTACTCCAAAAAATACTCTATCTCCAGGTCTATGGCGTCGCTTAGAGACAAGTGCTCGCCCTGAACCACGGCCCTCTTGACGAAGCCCAGGCAGTCGCGAGACTTCTCTCGGAGGTCCGCTAGCAGCTCCTCCAGTGATTCATCCAAGGTATCCGCAGGGGCGGAACGGAGCACGATTCCGTAGTCGGCTGCCTCCTTGCCGGTCAGCCATCTGGCCGTGTAGATCAGCTCCAGGGCCCGCTGGGAGCCTATCTTCCGTGGTGCCCGCTGCGTGCCGCCGCCGCCCGGCATCACGCCAAAGTTGGTATGGTTATCGCCAATCTTGGCATCGTCAGCGGCGATGGCCAGATCACAGGACAAGACCAGTTCGAAGCCGCCGGCTCTCGCCAGGCCGTTGACCACCGCGATAACGGGCACCGGCAATGCCTCGATATTGAAGAACAGCTGGTTGATGGTCTCCAGAAAGTGGCGCATCTTTCCAGGGTTGTCGAACGCCCCGGTCAGGAGATTGATGTCCGCACCCACAGAGAAGGCACGTCCGCTGCCGGTGATCACCAGCGCCTTGATTCCATGGTCGTTCCGGATGTCTGCCAGGGCCTGGTTCATCTCGTCCATCATCTCGAAGGTCAAGCCGTTCAGGGCTTCGGGACGATTCAGTGTGATGTACGCTATCCGGTCACTCTTCTTGAACAGGATTGTGCTGAAGCTCATGATCGCCTCCCGTGGACTGGGTGGAATGCCGCCACATGGTACACCATGCCGGACTCTCTGCGATAAGACGCTGTGGAACGGGCCGTTAGAGTATAATTGGCCCAAATTGTGATGAGGCTAGCCGCACTAAGGCGAGGTGACTGATGGCAGAGGATACGGGACACTATGTATCTCGCAAGGATGGAAGGGTCTATTATGACAAACGGGGCAGCGGTAAGCCGTTGATCTTCCTGCACGCGGTGGGGCTGAGTGGTTGGAGTTGGAGGAGGGTGATCGATAGCTTTGCAGAGCACTTCACCTGCTACAACATCGACCTTCCAGGCTACGACCACTCCGATGTCCCAGCCAGGCAATACATTATTGAGGATTTCACAGACGCCATTGTGGACGTGATGGACAGCGCGGGCATTGCCCAGACCAAGATCGTGGGAGACCATTCGGGAGCCATGGTGGCTGTGGACCTGGCGAGGAGGTACCCCCAGCGGGTGGAGAGAATGGCCCTGGACGGAATGCCGTACTGGAGCAAGGAGGGCGGCCGGGCCTTCTTCGAGAAGAACTTTCGGCCACAGCACACCGATACCACCTCATATGACATTCCGGTCTCACCCATGTGGACCTATGAAGAGGCCCTGGTGCACTATCCCAGCTGGGACAAAGAGCTCTGGACGAAGAGGGAAGAGATCAAGAGCAAGAGCCGCCTGTGGATACGGCTGAGTCAGGACGCCAACACCGGCTACGATATGCAGGAGGCGGGCCCTAAGGTGAAGGCGCCAACGTTGCTTATGTACGGAGCCGGTGACCTGAGGCGATTCGATGGAGAGCGAGCCCACGAAGGGATCGAAGGGTCGACTCTGAAGATTTTCAGTGAATCCCCAGGGGGAGTCCACGACATAATGCCGGAGGAGTTTACCAGGACGGCCATCCAGTTCCTTCTTCAAGACCACAAGTAGTCTGCCCAACCAGGAAAGGAGCCGCTATGCCTTACATCTTGCCTCCTGATGAAGTACCCCTGTACTACGAAGAAGCAGGCCAGGGGAAGAATATACTCCTCATCCACGGTGGTGCCGCGAACACCAACTTCTGGAAGAAGCAGATACCGGAGCTATCCCGCCACTTTCGCGTGGTTGCATATGACCTTCGGGGGCACGGCAGCTCGGGCAAGATCGACGAGGGCAACAACCTCACCCAGTATGGCCAGGACATGGCCCACCTCCTGAAGGCCCTGGATATGAACGATGTGGTAGTGGTGGGGTGGTCGCTGGGCACCGCAGTGCTCTTCAGCTATGTGCGCCAGTTCGGATTGGAGCGTCTTGCAGGATTTGTCGATATTGACCAGCCCGCCAAAAGGTTCGTCCCGGAGGAGCGCTTTCGGGAGCTGATCAGCGGGATAAAGAGCCATAAGTTTCGCACGCACAGGGAGCGGATCCTGTCCTTTTTCTCCGCTCCCCCACCGGAGGAGGAGCTCTATTGGATGACCTGCGAGATGATGAAGACTCCGACCGGGGTCTACATCTCGATCATCCAGGACTCCTATGAGACGGACTTCGAGCCCGTGCTGTCACAGGTCACCATCCCCACCCTGAACTGTATCCCCGACAAGAACCCGAGTGATCCTGAGTTGGCCAAATCTATGCCCAACGCCCGTACCGTGGTATTCGAGAACAGCGGGCACTTGCTCTTCTGGGAGCACCCGGAGAAGTTCAACCGTCTCCTGACCGATTTCGTGGAAGAGGTGACCGGGCAGCCGGCCGGGGCTGGCGTTGCCGGCAAAAGCGGAGCTTAAAACTTGGGCGTCCGTTTTTCCATGAAGGCCTGAACGCCCTGAGCGGGGTGGTCCGAGGTGGTTATGTACTCGGTCATGCAGAGGGTCTCATGCCGGATGGCGTCCCGGAGGTTGGGCATCTGCCACCCCTCATACGTGGCTTTCTTGATGGCGCCAAGAGCCGGACGGCTCCTATCACGGAGCGAGGCCAGGACGGCCTCCACCTCATCATCCAGCTTGTCGCTGGGCGCTGATTTGTAGGCCAGTCCCCATTCCACCGCCTCTTTTCCAGAAAGCCGGCCTCCGGTGAACATCAGGTGGAGGGCCCTTTGCATGCCCAGCTTTCGAGGGAGGCGCTGGGTGTTGCCGCCACCCGGTATGAGGCCAACGTTGATATGCTGGTCGCCCAATTTGGCATCATCCGCCACCAGGACCAGGTCGCATGCCATGACCAGCTCCAATCCTCCGGCCAGGGCAAATCCCCTCACTACGGCGATAACGGGCACCGGAAGTTTCTCCAGGGCAAAGAGAGCCTCGTATATCTGGTCTCGGTACTCCGCAAAGGCTTTGGGCTCCTTAAGAACCTGTTGAACGAATTTCAGGTCTCCCCCGGCGCTGAACGCCCTTTCGTTCCCTCGGATCACCAGGGCTTTTATCTCTTCGTCCTCTCTCACAGTGGCGAAAGCCTGATGCATTTCGCCAAGCATTTCGGAATTCAAAGCGTTGAGAGCGTCCGGACGATCCAGCGTCAATGTCAGTATCCTGTCGGTTTTCTCCAGTTTGATCGTATTGAACGTCATTGCTCTCTCCTCCTGGGTTTCAACGTGTCTTCAGGATACCGTAAGGACGATCTTGCCAAAGGAGTCCCGTGATTTCATCCGCTCCTGCGCTTCAGCAGTAGCCTGCAAAGGAAACACCGAGTCCACCACACCATGAATAGCTCCTTGCCCTGCCAGACGCGCTATAGTCCCAAAGTCCTCCTCCGAATTGACATCCGAGCCGATAATGGTCAATTCCCTTCTCCACAACTGGCCCAAGTGTAACGATACCCTATGCCCGGCGGTGACACCACAGGTCACAAGTATGCCACCCCGCTTGAGACTGGCGAAACAGCTTTCCCACACAGGCGTGCCGATATGCTCGAAGACCAGGTCCACTCCCTGGCCATCCGTGAACTCCAGCACACGCTTCGAAAATTCTGGCGTCTCCTGGTAGTTGATTACTTCATCTGCCCCTAAGGCTCTGGCCTTCTCAAGCTTTTCATCGGTGCTGGCAGTGGTGATAACACGGGCACCAGCCACCTTCGCCAATTGAATACCTCCACTGCCTGTACCGCTACCCGCGCCCATTATCAATACATCCTGCCCTGCGTGGACTTTACCCCCACAGTGCAGCATATGCCACGCCATGGAGAACGAAACGGGTATGACGGCTGCCTCCTCGAAAGAGAGGCCCTCTGGGATTAGCTCAGCGGTTTCGTGGCGGATACCTGGAGTAAGCTGAACCCGAACTAATTCGGCATAGGTGTTGTGACCGGTGCCGAAGACTCGATCGCCCGGCTTGAAGCCGGTCACTTGTGAACCTACTTCTAACACATCCCCGGCATACTCCATCCCAGTAATAAAGGGATACTTGGTGGGAGTCGAACCGTGAGTCCCTTCGCGTTGCATAATATCCAATCTATTCATAGCGGTTGCGCGCACTCGGACGATAATATCCCATGGGTCAATTATGACCGGATCAGGGAGATCACCGAAGGTGAGGACATCGGTATCTCCCTTCCCTGATAAATAAAGGGCCTTCATAGCTCAAGAAACTGTGAGAACGATCTTGCCGAAGAAGTCACCGGATTCCATGCGCTTCTGCGCCTCGGCAGTCTTCTCCAAGGGGAAGACCGAGTCCACTACGCCGTGGACCAACCCTCGCTCCACCAGCCGCGATATGGCATTGAAATCCTCTTCCGGATAGTTTGTTGAACCGATAACGCCCAGTTCCCTGCTCCATAGCTGGCCCAAGTGCAGCGATACCCAATGTCCGGCCGTGACGCCGCAGATCACCAGGCGTCCACGGCGCTTGAGGCTGGCCCAGCAGCTCTCCCATACGGGGGTGCCGATGTGCTCGAAGACCAGGTCCACTCCCTGGCCACCCGTAAGCTCACGCACGCGCGCCGAAAATTCGGGCATCTCCCGATGGTTGATCACCTCGTCAGCGCCGAGGGCTTTGGCCTTCTCCAGTTTCTCATCACTGCCCGCGGTGGTGATAACCCGCGCGCCGGCAGCCTTCGCAAACTGAATGCCATACACGCCCGTACCACTACCACCGCCCATGATCAACACGACCTGCTCCGAGCGGAGTTTGCCATCGCAGTGGAGCATGTGAAACGCCATTGAGGTGGAGGTGGGTATGGAGGCGGCCTCCTCGTAGGAGAGTCCGTCCGGTATGGGCTCTGCCGCGTCCTGGTGGATCCTGCCACCAAGACGGACCCGAGTGAGCTCCGCGTAGCAACGCGAAGCGGCGCCGTATATCCGATCACCCGTCTTGAACCCGGTCACCTGTGAGCCTACCTCGACCACATCACCGGCAAACTCTCTTCCGCTGATAAAGGGGTACTGCGGCGGCGTTGCGCCATGAGTCCCAGCGCGTTGCATGACGTCCAGGCGGTTCATGCCTGCGGCACGGACCCGGACGATGACATCCATGGGGTCTTCTATAACCGGATCCGGCAAATCATCATAGACAAGGGCATCCGTATTTCCCTTCTTCGAAAGATAGAGAGCCTTCATTATGGTCCCTCCTTAGCGCCGGAACGCTTACTTACTTGTGAACGGCCGCCCAGTGCTACCCCTGCGGAGGAGGCCACTCCGTGCCTCCCTCAGCGGGCCTGCGTTCCGGTGGCAGCGCAAGCCCCGTCCTGACCAGGGCGGTGAATGCGCGAGTTACGACCTGCCCCCACTCGTGGGCATGGGCCACCCGGTAGGCCATCCTCCTGCCACGGATGGCGGTTTGTGAGGCCGCTCCCTCTTCAGCCAGAGAGTCTCCTCTGGTGGAGGCAGCCTCTTTGGCCTTTGCGATCTCCTCTTGCATCCGGCCCAGGGCAGGCACAAGCTCTTTGGCCGTCTCTATAAAGCGGCTGACCTCCCGCATCTGCTGGTCAAAGACGACGAACACGGGCAGGGTCCCATGGCGATGTACCGGTAGGAAGCTATTGGTCAGTTCCATGACCTCGTCCCGGTTAAAAATACTCAGCTCAAGTCCTTCTGTCGCATCAGCAAGTCGCAATAGCGGGGGGGCTGAGGTGACAGCATCGCCACACCAGTCAGCGGTGAAAACGGCCAGGCGAAGGGGTTCGTGTAGGCTATCGAAGAATTCCTTGTCCTCGGCGGAGACCTCCCCCGCATTGAAGACTGCAAGGATAGCCTCCTTGTTGACCCTGATCTGGTCAAGATACTCCTGGGTGGTCATCCCCTGGTTGAACTCTTTGACGGTCAGTGCCATGGCCCATGTACCTTGAATGTCAATTTACGTTCGGTCTGTCCACCGGGGCTTGCGCTTCTGTACGAATGCATTAAATCCCTCCCGACGATCCTGAGAGAGCATATCGCGGTTCAAAAGGGCCATACCGAGAGGATACGAGGGTGTCCTACGGCTGTTAATAGCGCTCCACATCACCTCCAGGGAGCCGGATACCGCCCTGGGCGACTTCTCGGCGATCTGCCTGGCGATGGTCATGGCGGTAGGGATGAGCTCATTCAGGGGCACCACCTCAGTAGCCAGGCCCACCTGAAGGGCCCTCTGCGCCGTCATCCGGTAGTCGCGGCCACACAGGACCATGCGCATCACCTCGCCGGGCGGGACTTTGCTCATGAGGTCCACCGCCTCGACGGGGTTTACCAGTCCGACCTCCACATGGGTGTCAAAAAAGGTGGCGTTCTCCGAGCAGACTACGATATCAGCGTCAGAGATGAAGTGCCAGCCTCCAGCGCAACAGACACCGTTGACGGCGGCGATGACCGGCTTCCACACCTGGAAATCCCGGGCAGTCAACGTCGGTACCCCTGCGTATACCAGGGAGGGGCTCGCAAAGGGCTTCTCAATAATCTCCTTGGCATCCAGGCCTGTTGAGAAGCTCCGTTTCCCTGCCCCGGTCAGGATAGCTACATGCAGACTATCGTCGTCGCGGAAGTCCCACCACACCTGTCGCAGCTCGTCCACCATCTGGAGGTTGTATGCGTTGAGCACCTCCGGCCGGCTCATGGTGATGGTGCAGACGGGCCCATGCTTCTCGTAAAGAAGCGTCTTCAGCTCCATATCCCTTCCCCCAGACCAGACGCAGACCAGACGCAGACCAGACGCCATGAAGTTACAGCGGGGCCGTCTGGCTTTGGGATTGTACACTACGATCTCTCATTGGGCCACGCGGAGAGCCGCACCAGCGAATCTCGCTGCTAGCGGATAGCCCCCGTGGCCGTGAGGTGCGCGACCTCACTCTGAGAGAGACCAAGAAGCTCCTGAAGAATTTCGTTGGAATGCTGCCCCAGCAGGGGCGCCGGCCGTATGGGGAATGACGGGACACTGTCAAACTTCCAGGGGGCCGTCGAATTGGGGTACTTGCCCACCTCCGGGTGGTCCACCGTGGCGATGAAGCCCCTAGCCATCAGGTGCGGGTCCCGCATAACATCCCCCGCGTCCAGCGTGGGTGCGGCTGTAACGCCCGCCTCTTGGAGCAGCCGCATTGCATCGTAATGCTCACGCCCAACGGTCCAGGCTTCGATGATGGGACGCATATCGTCCTGGTGACGCTGACGGCTCAGCATGTCTGCGAACCTGGGGTCATCGACCAGCTCTGGCCGCCCAAGTACACCACAGAGGTTGTGCCACTCCGCATCTGAGCCAATGGAGATAGCGATCCATCTGTCCTGTCCCTTACACCGGAAGACATCATGAGGCGCTTTCTCTTTGTCATGATTCCCCACGCGCACCGGTGGCCTGCCGTTCATAGTGAAGTCGGCTACGGCCTCCGGTATCAGGGTCACCATAGAGTCAGCCATCGAGATGTCTATGAATTGGCCCTTTCCAGTGCGGTTCCGGTAGTAGAGAGCCTCAAGGACAGCCAGCATGGAGTAGAAGCAGGAGGTGATATCCGGCGTGAGTGAGCCGAGCAGACGTGGGTGCCCTCCCACATATCCGGTGACATCAGCTACGCCGCTGAACGCGTTGTTGATACTGTGGTAGCCCTTGAGGTCACGCATGGGACCGATCCGGCCAAAGGCTCCAACGCTCAGATAGATGAGGTCCGGCTTGATTTTACGGACTGTTTCGTAGTCCAGGCCCAGCTTCTCCATGGTGCCCGTCGTGTAGTTCTCGGTCATGATATCGCTGGTGGCGATCAAACGCTTGGCAATCTCTACTCCGGCGGGCTCTTTCAAGTTGATGGTGAGGCTTCGCTTGGTGGTGTTGATGAAGTTGTACATGCCACTCCGGTTGACGCCCTGGACCGCCTCCCAGAAGGGTGGCGTCTCCCGCGACGTCATCCGGGTTTCCGTCTCCACATGGATCACATCAGCACCCATCCACGCCAAGAACGAAGTGGCATACGGCACGACGACGACCTGTCCGAAGTCGGCGACACGAATGCCCTCCAAAGGCAGGCGGCTCACTCCTCAATCTCCTGGATAATTCCTGCAGCGGATATCATAGTAATGTCGGCCCGCGAGTATCCCAACTCCCCCTCAAGGGTCTCCAGCGTGTGCTCGCCAAGACGGGGAGCCGGCCGCCTGAATTGCCAGGGGGTCTGCGACATGCGGACGGGATACCCGGGAAGCTTGATGCTGCCCTTTCCGGGCCGCTCCACGTGGACCCAGAACTCACGAGCATCAAGGTGCTCAGACTGGACCATCTGCGGTACCGTGTACGCAGGGAAAGCAGGTACGCCGCTGGTGCGTGCTTTGCTGATGATCTCTTCACCCGTGTGCTGGATGGTCCAGTCAAGCAGCAGTGGCTGGAGCGCATCCCAGTTGCGGGCACGCTCGTACTGGTCAACAAACACCTCCGACTCCGCCCAGTCCGGGTTACCCATCATCTCCTTCAAGCCTCGCCAGTTCGCCTGCATCCAGGCCGCCAACACCACGTAACCGTCCTTACAGGGTATGTACGTGTTGGGCTGAATACCAAAGGTCCTCGGCTCTCGGTCGTTCGGAACGTTATATACGGCCTGCGCGGTCTCAAAGGGCATCATGGCGGCGATTGCGCTGTGTATACTCAGGTCTATCTGGTCACCCTGGCCGGTGAAGGAGCGGTTAATGGCCGCCAACAGCGTGGCGGCTGCACCCTGGATTCCAGCCTCAATATCGCTAAGGCAGGTGTTGGCACGCAGGGGCGGCTCTTTGTCCGACCCGCCGATAATATCGGGCAGGCCGGGGGTCACATAGGCCAGGCCGCCATGATTGATGGCTGTCAGGTCATCGCCGGTGTAGTTGCGGTATGGGCCGGTGAGGCCGTAAGGGGTGATGACCGTCACGATGATGCTCGGGTTCATCTCTCGGAGGTCATCGTAGTACAGGCGGAGCCGATCCAGCTCCGGGGCTGAATCGGCCAGCACTAGGACATCGGCCCCGGCCAGGAGTCGCAGCGCAATATCGCGACCACGACGGTTATGGAGGTCAGCGGTGATTCCACGTTTGTTGTAGTTCAGGTAGAGGAACAGGCCGCTCCAGTTGAGGTCTGGTACATCGTCGGGGAACGGCCCACGGCGTCGCGCCGGATCGCCACTCAGAGGCTCCACCTTGAGAACATCCGCGCCCGCATCTCCCAGCAGCCGCGCACAGTATGCTCCCGCCGCTGAACTCCCACACTCTACGATGCGAAGCCCCGCGAGAGCCGAAGCGGTGTTCGCCGTTTCCTTTACCATTTCACTGAAATGTCAGATTTATGGGATGCTGGCAGCACCAGGGTTGTCCTATCTGGATGCCCCCTGCAACCCCTGAAGCCCTCTGAGTGCCCATATCTCACCCAGGTGGGAAAACTGATGGGTCAGTACGATCTCTTGAAGGGTATTGCCCACAGTGAACTCACCCCGAGGTTTGATAGTCACCACCTGGCCGAGATCCTCATCTTTCAGGGAGGCAAGATACTCGTCCGTGGCCCGCCATACGTCCTGCATGTATCCGGAGAAGTCCGCCACCGATGGAAATCTAACATCGGTGGCGTCATCGTGGCTCATGCCGGTACCCTGGGCTATCCGGTCAAGCCCAAACTTCTCACTCCAGTTGTTCTCCAGCCAGATGGTGGGGCGCCGATTTTGTAGCACGAAGCGGGTCATGTTGTCCTCAGTTCGCACGCTGTGCCACATGGTAAAGGCGATGTGGTTGCCATTACCGCTGGGTAACCAGTGGAACTGCTCTGTTGTCAGGCCCTGTATGGCCTGCTCTTGACTTTGGTGAAGGCGATGGAAGTGGGGGCGTAGAAACTCGACAATGGCCACTGGTCACCTCCAAACGCTGCCTGGAAGCACGCATCTCTGTCAACCTGCTTTCAGAACCGCAGACTAGAGCATATCACGTCTTTGGGCAAATTCAGACACTCGGAGAGAGTGAGAACCTTCCAAGCGAGAGCAGCATCCTACTATTAACGAGGAGGATGAGTACTTTGGCTATAAACCGGGGATCTCGCATACTGTTAATTGGATTGGCGGCCGCAGCAATCGTCGGAGGAGGTGTTGGGTTGCGCCAACTGACAGATTCCGGCTCGGAGGAGATCTCCACCCCGCGGTCGCTGCTGCCGGCAGCTACCACCTCAGCGGACCCCAACGTGACTGTGCTTCCCGACCCGAACTTCCGCGAGGGTCTGAGTCAGGCCAGAATCTCCACCTCCGGATGGACCACAGACTTCAGTTTACACTCTGTCCCCTACAGTGAAATCCTATCGGGTGGGCCGTCACGCGACGGGATTCCGCCCATAGATAATCCCCGGTTCGCAACGTTTGAAGATGCCGATGGCTGGCTTGGCGGACAGGAGCCGGTCATTGCCTTTGAACTCAACGGAGATGCCAGGGCATACCCCCTTCAGATCTTAACCTGGCACGAGATTGTGAACGACGTTGTCGGCGAAGTGCCCGTGACGGTGACCTTCTGCCCGCTGTGCAACTCCGCCATCGTCTTCGACAGGAGACTGGACGGGGTGGTCTACGACTTCGGTACTTCCGGTAAGCTACGGAACAGCGATCTGATCATGTGGGACCGGCAGACCGAGTCCTGGTGGCAACAGTTCATCGGCGAGGCCATTGTGGGGAAGCTCACTGGCAAGAAATTGGCTTTCCTACCCGCATCAATCATCTCTTGGGAGGATTTCAAGGCGGCCAACCCGGAGGGCAAAGTGCTCTCCCGGGACACGGGGTTCTCCCGCGACTATGGCCGAAACCCCTATTCAGGCTATGACCAAGCCGACAATCCACCCTTCCTGTTCGCCGGTGACCTAGACGGTCGCCTGCTACCCAAGGAGCGGGTGGTAGCGGTGACTATCGGCGACGCCGATGCGGCCTTTCCGTTCTCCGTATTGGAGAACGAGCGGGTGGTCAACTACACCGTCAATGGACAGGAGCTGGTTGTCCTCTTCAAACCGGGAACACGTTCTGCCCTGGATCGCTCTTCTATCAAAGACTCCCGGGATGTGGGAGCGACCGGAGTGTTTGACGCTCATTTAGACGGCAGAAAACTGACCTTCCATGCCGATGGGGAACGTTTCGTCGACAACGAGACAGGAAGCGTCTGGAACATTTTGGGACAGGCCACCCAGGGACCGTTAACCGGGAGCAGGCTGACCCCCATTGTACACGCCAACCACTTCTGGTTCGCCTGGGGAGCGTTCAAGCCGGACACGAAGATTTACCAGGCGAACCAATTAGGCGCTATGTAGCTGTGGCTAGCCTTCAGTTTCTTCGCCGTACTTCTCTTTCAGAGTCTGAATGACCGAGGAGTCGGCGAGGGTTGTGGTGTCACCAATGGCACGACCCTCAGCGATATCCCTCAGAAGGCGCCGCATGATCTTGCCGCTGCGGGTCTTGGGGAGTTCGGCGGTGAAGAAGATGTCATCCGGTCGGGCAATGGCACCGATCTTCTGGGTCACGTGCTTCTTCAACTCCACTTTCAGCTCATCAGACGGTGTGACCGTATCCTTCAGGGTCACGAAGGCGACAACGGCCTGCCCCTTTATGTCATCACTCCTTCCGATAGAGGCCGCCTCAACGACTGCGTGATGGTCCACAAGGGCGCTCTCCACCTCCATAGTGCTGATACGGTGGGCAGCTACGTTGATAACATCGTCTACACGACCCAACAGCCACAGATACCCGTCCTGGTCCTTCTTGCAGCCGTCTCCGGTGAAATACAGGTTCGGGAACCGGCTCCAGTACTGCTCAATATAGCGGTCGGGGTCGCCATAGATGGTGCGGAGCATGGCGGGCCAGGGCTTTGTCAATACCAGGAGTCCACCCTGGCCCGGGGCAACGGGGATCCCATTCTCGTCCACCACATCGGCAGTGATGCCGGGGAAGGGCTTGGTGGCTGAACCGGGTTTGAGGGTGGTGAGGCCCGGCAACGGCGTGACCAGGATCATGCCGGTTTCCGTCTGCCACCAGGTATCCACCACGGGACACCGCCCTTGACCGATGTTCTGCCAGTACCAGATCCAGGCTTCTGGGTTGATGGGCTCTCCCACCGTGCCTAACAGACGCAGGGTGGAGAGGTCACGTCGCTCAGGATATTCCTCACCCCACTTCATGAAGGTGCGGATGGCAGTTGGAGCGGTGTAGAGAATGGTGCAACCATACTTCTCCACGACAGCCCAGAACCTATCCCTATCGGGATGGTCAGGCGTGCCCTCATACATGACGGACGTCGCACCATTGGCCAGCGGGCCGTAGACGATGTAGCTGTGGCCGGTGACCCAGCCGATGTCCGCTGTGCACCAGTACACGTCATCCTCTTTAAGATCAAAGACGTACTTGGATGTGGTGTATACGCCCACCAGGTAGCCCCCTGTGGTATGCACTATCCCTTTAGGCTTCCCGGTCGTGCCGCTGGTGTACAGGAGGTAGAGCATGTCTTCGCTGTCCATGGGTTCGGCATCGCATTTGGCTGACTGGCCCTCCACAGCGTCATGCCACCAGATGTCCCGTCCTGATTGCATCAGGTCATCCGCCGTGCCGGTACGCCGGACCACCACGACCTTCTCTATGGTGGGCGTTTCCTCCAAGGCTTCATCAACGTTGCGTTTCAGAGGGACGACATTTCCACGGCGATAGCCGCCATCGGCGGTGATGATCAGTTTGGACTCGCAGTCGTTGATGCGGCCCCTGATAGACTCTGCGCTGAAGCCGCCGAATATAACGCTATGGGGCGCACCGATGCGGGCACAGGCTAGCATGGCGATGGGCAGCTCCGGAATCATGGGCAAGTAGATAGTGATTCTGTCGCCCTTCTCTACACCCAGGCTCTTCAGAGCATTGGCAAAGCGGCACACTTCACGGTGCAAGTCCCAGTAGGTGTACACCTTCCAGTCACCCGGCTCACCCTCCCATATCAGGGCAGCCTTGTTGCGCCGAGGCCCGTCAAGGTGACGGTCCAAACAATTGTAGGAGACGTTGAGCTTGCCGCCCACGAACCACTGAGCAAAGGGAGGGTCCCACTGGAGGACCTTGTCCCAGGGCTTGAACCAGTGGAGCTCTTTGGCCATGCCTGCCCAGAAGGCTTCCGGGTCCTTGGCAGCCCTATCGTATATGCCGGGGTCGTTAGCCACGGCCTCTCTGGCGAAATCTGGGGGGGGCGGAAATTCACGGTTTTCGTGAAGCAATGCGTCAATGGTGGATGACACTTCTGCCATTGGAAGTACCTCCTGCGTATTGCAAGGTGTTTATCACAGAGCGGTGGCGGTTGTAAATCCCACAGCTCAAGAACCGATCTATCACTAGACGCAGCCCAACTCTCGGGCGATGATCATCCGCTGCACCTCTGAGGTGCCTTCAGCGATGGTCAGTATCTTCGCGTCCCTGTAGTAGCGGGCCACGGGGCCATCATCCATGAAGCCCATGCCCCCGTGGATCTGGAGGGCCTGGTCCGCCGCCTTGAGGGCCGCCTCTGAGGTGAACAGCTTGGCGATGGCGGCCTCTCTGCTAAAGGGAAGCCCTTGCTGGATGAGGTTGCCGGCGTGATAGGTGGCCAGCCGCCCCATGTGGGCGGCCGTCTCCATATCCGCCAGGCTGAACTGGATAGCCTGAAACTGGCTCAGGGTCTTGCCGAAGGCGCGGCGCTGCTGAGCATAGCTCAGCGCCCGGTCCAAGCAGGCCTGGATCAGCCCAACGCCCAGGGCGGCAATGGCCACTCTGGCTATGTCAAGGCTCCAAAGGAACTGCGAGAGACCCTTCCCCTCTGTTCCTATTATGTTGGTGGCGGGCACGCGACAGTCCTGGAAGTACAAGGGATGGGTGGGGGAGGCCCGCCAGCCCATCTTGTTGTAGCTGGGGCCTACGGAGTATCCAGGGGTATCCTTTGGAACGATGATGTTGCTGATCTTCGCCTTGCCCGCCTCGTCGCGGGAGGTTACCGCGGCGACGATGACGAAGCCGGTCATCTCAGTGCCGGAGTTGGTGATGAAGCTCTTGCTGCCGTTGATCACCCACTCGTCGTTGTCGCGTACCGCCGTTGTGGTGATGGCCGCACTGTCGGAGCCGGCTTCGGGCTCCGTGAGTGCGAATGAGGCGATCATCGTTCCCTTGGCGAGGGGAGTGAGCCAACGGCTCTTCTGCTCCTCGGTCCCGAACCTGTGGATCAACTCTCCGCACAGAGTCGCATTGACTTCCACGGTAATGGCCACGGAGGCGTCGGCCCTGGCCAGCTCTTCCAGCGCCACGAGAAACGAGAGCATATCACCGTCGCTGCCGCCGTACTCCGACGGGAAGAGAAGGCCCGGGACGCCCAGATCGCCGATCCTCCGGATAATGTCCGCTGGAAACTCCCCCTTGAGGTCATAGTCAGAGGCCACTGGCAGAACCTCCCGCTCACAGAACTCCCGAACGGTCTTTTGCAACATGAGTTGCTGTTCGTTGAGCTGGATCTGCATGGCCTACTCCTGCGGTGGGATTGACGGCGCGCCCAGAGGGTGCTCCTAGGATACCCAAATCCGTGCACAAGGGCTAGAGGGGCTGAATGCGTCGCGGTGGCCGGTCTTAGACCGTCTCTTCCACGGAACCGTCATCAGGGGAGGTGCCATCCTTGCTTTCGGAGCGCGCCTCGCTCTCCTTGGCCTTGGATGCCAGGTAATCTAGCCTTTTCGCTATCTGGTAGTTCACGGTGCCCTCTGGGTACTCTCCCTTGGCGTCTGGTTCACCGGAGGGCACGCCGGTGAGTATCTGGATCCCCTCGTCAACGCTACTCACGGCGTAGATAGTAAACTTCCCATCCCGGGCGGCCTGAGCAACCTCATCGCTGAGAACAAGGTTCCTTATGTTGTCTTTAGGAATTACCACTCCCTGGTTACCGGTCAGTCCCTTCGCTTTGCAGACGTCAAAGAAGCCTTCGATTTTGTAGGTGGCGCCTCCTATGGCTTGAACCTCGCCTCGCTGGTTGACGGATCCGGTCACTGCGATTCCCTGTTTGATGGGCAGGCCGGAGAGGCTGGAGAGCAGGGCATACAGCTCAGCGGAGGATGCGGAATCGCCCTCCACTTCATCATAGGTCTGCTCGAAGCCGATAGTGCTGCGGAAGTTGAGCGACCTATCCTGTCCAAACTTACCCATGAGATACCCTGTCAGTATGAGGAATCCCTTGTTGTGGATGCGGCCGGTCATCTGGGTCTCCCGATCGATGTGGGC
>JAPUKM010000086.1 GCA_027295645.1 Chloroflexota bacterium
TGAGGTGGTGGTCCAGGAGGGTGCCAACTGCAGCTTGGCTCTGAGCCGCATGTACAGCGCCTGGGGCGAGCCGGTGCCGATCATGTGGGCTTTGGCCCGGGACCCCGGGGCGACCCGTTCGTCTTTGGCCGGGGCGGTGAGGAGGCCTCAGCCCTGGTCGATGCAGGGATAACAGCCACTCAGCTACAAGCCACCGAACCTGATATGATGCCAGACATTCCAGGCACGGAGGAGATGCTGATGCGCGATACACCAGAGGCCTCTTCCCACAGTTCGAAGGCAGAGTACGGCTCCGATGTCATTGTTGACATACTACGTTCCCTCAAGGTGGACTATGTGGCTCTCAACCCAGGAGCGACATTCCGTGGCCTTCACGACTCCCTCGTGAACTACGGCGGCAACAGAGACCCGGAGATCATCCTGTGTACCCACGAAGAGGTGGCCGTTGCCATTGCGGAGGGCTACGGAAGAGCCGCCGGGAAACCCATGGCGGCGGCTGTACACAACATCGTGGGCCTCCTGCACGCATCCATGGCGATTTTCAACGCCTGGGTCGACCGGGCCAGCATGCTTGTTTTGGGCGGGACTGGCCCCATGGCCTCAGAGCAGAGACGGCCATGGATCGATTGGATCCACACGGCTCTCGTACAGGGGACTGCGGTTCGAGATTTCGTCAAGTGGGATGATCAGCCGGCCAGCGTCCCGGGCTTTGCTGAGTCCCTTCTCCGGGCATATCAGTTGACGACCACCGAGCCCAAGGGCCCTGTTTATATCTGTTTTGACGCCGCCTTGCAGGAGCAACGGCTAGAAGATCCCTTTTCTAAGCCGGACGTGTCTCGCTATGCGAAGCCAACCCGAGTTCAGGCTGATCCCCAGGCATTGGAGCAAACTGCCGAGCTACTTTTGGCCGCTGACCGCCCTGTAGTCATTGCCGACTATCTTGGGAAGGCTCCGGAAGCCGTTGATGGGCTCATTCGCCTTGCAGAGGCCCTGGCGTTGCCTGTGATCGACATGGGCGACCTGTTCAACTTCCCCAGTCAACACGATCTGAACTTGACGGATGCAGCCGGTGAGCTTCTGAAGGACGCGGATGTGGTAGTGGCTCTGGATGTCTTCGATCTTCATCAAGCCTTGACCAGCGTAGACCGGGTCACCAGGTCAGCACGAGAGCTTATTCCTCCGTCGGCCCGGATCATCGACATCTCTCTACGACACTACGCCGTGCGCAGCTGGGTTGCCGATTACGGGAAACTCCAGCCTGTTGACGTCTCCATTTCAGCCGATACAGCCATGGCCGTCCCGTCCCTGGCTGATGCCTGTCTGCGAAAGCTACATGAATCACCGAACCGGGCACCGGTCATTAAAGCGAGGAGGGCCCGCCTGGAATCTCGCCGCAAGGCTCTGGCTCGGGCGACGGCAGAAACGGCGCAGCTGACAGCTAAGGAACAGCCCATCGCTCTACCGTTCTTGGCTCAACAGGTCTTTGAGGTCGTGAAGGACCACGACTGGGTGGTAACGAGAGACATGCAGGGTTGGTGTCGACGTCTCTGGGATGTCACACAAGCGCATCAATACGTGTCCAGCAGGGGTGGCGGCGGACTGGGAAGGGGGCTCGGGAACTCATTGGGCGTCGCCTTGGCAAACCTTGGTAAGGGTCGCTTGTGCGTTGACTTTCAAGCAGACGGGGACCTCCTGTTCACCGATAGCGCGCTGTGGACGGCCGCCCATCACCGGATTCCCCTGTTGGTGATCGTTTATAACAACCGGTCCTATTACAACGATGAGGAGCATCAGGCGGACATGGCGAAAAGCCGACAGCGCCCCGTTGAGAACCGGGTAGTTGGCATTCGCATTGAGGATCCGGTGGTTGACTTCGCCGGTGTGGCTCGTTCGTTTGGGGTCCATGGCGAGGGACCTATCGAACATCCCGACGATCTCCGACCGGCCCTGGAGCGGGCGATGGAGGTGGTGGTCGGAGAGGGTTTGTGCGCCCTGGTGGACGTGGTGACTCAAAATCGGTAGCGGCGCGTGCTGAGCCTATGAGCCACGCCGCGGAGTTCACGGGCGAGGGCTGTGCTCTGCTCATTGCTCACCGCAATGTGTGCAGACGTACTCAGGAGCAAGCGCCGATTGCTGCCGTTCGGAGACGCTAGTAACATTATTTTGGAAGTGAGCAGCTATGCCACGGGTATTTGACGGCATCACCATCCTCGACTTTACGTGGGGCATGCCGGGCTGCCTGGCCACCATGGTGCTCTCCGACTTCGGGGCGGAGGTCATTAAAGTGGAGCCGCCAGGTGGAGACCCGTTCGGCAATTCTCCAGGGGCCATCCAGTGGAACCGGGGCAAGAAGAGCATTGTCCTGGACATGAAAAGCGCCATTGGCCGCGAGAATGCTCAGCATCTGGCGCGTCAGGCCGACGTGGTCGTAGAGAGCTTCCGGCCGGGGGTTACGCAGCGCTTGGGCATCGACTATGAGACGCTGAGTGCCGGTCGCCCTGACCTGGTGTACTGCTCCCTCACAGGCTTCGGTACCAGGGGCCCCTATGCCCACTTCAAGGGCTATGAGGGCATTGTGGCCGCAAAAAGTGGCAGGATGATGATGTTCGCAGGACAGAATAGGCCGGATGGGCCCAACTATGTGGCGGTGCCCAACGCCAGCTACTCAGCCGCGGGTGCCCTCTTACGGGGCGTCATCGCTGCTCTTTACGTGCGGGACAGGACAGGTCAGGGCCAGAAGGTGGAGACAAGCCTTCTCCAGACCATCACCTCCTACGACCTTCGGGATTGGATCGTCTGGCAGATGACCGCAAAAGACCCCCAGACCTATTTCGAGGACCCGTCTCTCCTCCGTAACCGCACCACCACCGGCTACCTGGCCGCGCAGACCGGGGACGGTCAGTGGATTCAGCTTGCCAATCTCGTAGAGCGTCTCTTCCACATGATGTTGCATTCCCTGGATATGGACCATGTCTACGAGGAGCCGCGATTTCAGAAGTTGCCTGCCGTCTTGGACGATGATCGGAACGCCTTACACAGGATTATGCTGGAGCGAGTTCGCGGGAAAAACGTTGACGAGTGGATGGAAATGTTCATAAGCCCAGCCTTCAACGTAGGGGCGGAGCCCTACATGACATCCCGTGAGGGCATGGATCATCCTCAAGTGGTACACAACGGCCATATTGTGGACGTGGAGGACCCTCGGCTGGGCAGGACTCGTCAGCTTGGCCCCATTGTCACCTTGAGCGAAACTCCAGGCGGCCCCCAGGGGCCGGCCCCTGACCCCGGCCAGCATACCGAGGAGATCCTCAACCGTCTCAACGGTAGGACAAGGACCGCCGCCCACTCATCCCTGCCCCTGCCCGGGTACCCCTTGGAGGGCGTCACCGTGCTGGACCTCTCCACCATCATCAACGGCCCACTGGCCTGCTCGCTCTTAGCGGAGCTGGGCGCACGGGTCATCCGTATCGAGTCTCCGGATGGGGATTGGGTCAGAAACGCCTGGTATGGCCTGACCGTACACCGGACGATGGCCGGCTCCGAGGGGCTTTGTCTCAACCTGAAGAGCCCGGAAGGGCAGGACATCCTCAAAAGGCTGGTGGCCAACGCTGACATTCTGGTCCACAACATGCGTCCAGGTGCTCCCGAGCGCACGGGGATTGGGTACGAGCAGCTACGGCAGCTCAATCCCAACCTGGTGTATGTGTATGCTGCGGGCTACGGCTCCACGGGGCCGTACGCCCACCGCCCCTCCATGCACCCTATCCCCGGTGCGGTATGTGGCGGAGCATTGGCCCAGCTTGGCAGGGATACTCTTGTACCCCCAGAGCGCAACCCAACCACTGATGAGATCATTGAGCTGTCCCGGAAGCTGGGGCGAGCCAACGATGGCACCGCCGACCAGAACTCTTCCATTGCCATCTCAGTCGGCATGCTGCTGGGCCTCTATGCCAGGGAACGGACTGGGAAGGCCCAGCAGGTGGAGGGGACGTTGCTTGGCGGCAACGCCTACGCCAACGTTGAGGACTTCTTCTGGCACGAGGGTAAGCCTCCACGACTCATCCCGGATGCCCAGGGCTACGGCCTTCACGCTCTCTACCGGCTCTACCCTGTCCGAAACGGCTGGGTCTTCCTGGCATGCCCCTTCGAAGAGGAGTGGCGTGCCCTCTGCACAACCATCGGTCGGCCGGACCTCCTGAAGGACCTCCGCTTTGCCACCGCGCAGTCCCGTGAGGAGCACGACGACGCTCTCGCCGATGAGCTGGGGCGGGTCCTGGCCACCAGGGACGCCCTGGAATGGGAGAGGCTTCTCACCGCAGCCGATGTCGCCTGTGTTAAGGTCGAGGACCGGGGCATGTACCAGTTTTACAATGACGACCCACACGTCCAGGAGAACGGCTTTACCACAGAGGTGGAGAGCCGTCGCCTCGGCCGGTTCTGGCGCCACAGCCCCATCCTCCGCTTCTCTCACACCCAGGGTAGGGTTGGACCGGGTCCCTTGAAGGGCGAACACACTCAGGCCATACTCCGAGAGATGGGGTACAGCCAGAAGGTGATCCACGATATGAAGGAGCGTGGCGTAGTGGAATGGGAAGAGGTGTAGAATACCCGGAGCCATGACCGAAACCATCACTCCCGCGGACCACAATGCCATCAGGGACAGGGCGGCCATTGTGGGAATCGGCGAGACCGAGTTCTCCTGGGACTCCGGCAAGAGTGAGCTCCAGCTAGCCAGTGAGGCGATCAAAAACGCCTGCGACGATGCTGGTATTTCACCTCACGACATCGACGGCATGGTCCGGTACGACTCTGACAACAACACCGAGACGATGCTTGTGCAGGCACTTGGCATCAAAACCCTGCGCCACTGGGAGTCCATCGCTTTCGGTGGCGGCGCGGGCAATGCCACCGTGGGCCACGCAGCAGCCGCCATAGCGGCAGGTTACTGCAACTACGCGGTGTGCTTCCGCGCCGGCAACCTCCGCTCCAACGTTCGGCTGGGACAGGCACGCGGCCCGGAGCGTATTCCCGGAGGGTCGCGCTCCTTTCTCGTGCCGTGGGGGGCCATGGCTCCCGCCCACAACTTCGGCATGTTCGTTCGCCGGTACATGCACCAGTATGGGGCGACAAGCAGGGACTTCGGCTGGGTGGCGGTGACGCTTCGTCATCACGCCAGCCGAAACCCACGTGCCCTGCGGCGAAAGCCCATCACCATAGAGGACCATCAGCGTTCTCGGATGGTTGCCGACCCGCTCCGTCTACTCGATTTCTGCCAGGAGAACGACGGCGCCGCCGCCATCGTTATGACCACGCCGGAGCGTGCCCGGGACCTCCGCCATTCCAAAACCCTTGTCCTTGTGGAGGCGGCGGCCCAGGGCTCCGGTCCCAGCATCGACGGCGTTGTATTCCGCCCGGACCTTGCCGTGGCGGAGTCGGCTCATACGGCCCGTGATCTATGGTCACGGGCCCGGCTTACCGCCAAGGACATGGATGCATTCATGTTCTACGACCATTTCACCCCCTTCTGCCTGCTGGGGCTTGAGGCCTACGGCTTTGTACCCTTCGGCGAGGCCAGGGACTTCGTGCAAGGAGGCGACAACATCCGATTCGACGGAATCCTGCCCACGAACACCCATGGCGGCAACCACTCAGAGGCGTACATTCATGGGCTGACCCACCCACAAGAGGCAGTTCGTCTCATCAGGGGCACATCCACCGCACAGCCCCCCAAGAAGCAGATCAACCGGGTGCTTTCCTGCAGCTCCACGGCCCAACTCAGCGCCGCCGTCATCATCCGCAGGGGTTAATTCTATGGCCCGGAAACAACAGGAGGAGGCCGAGTTTGAGGCGATGACCAGACCCCTGGAGGGCATTCCTCTGCCGGACCTGGAGAATCTCCCGGACTACGAGCGCGGGTTTTGGGAGGGCACACGCAGCCATGAGCTCCGCATCCAGCGGTGCTCAGACTGCAAAAAGTACCGGCATCCCCCTTCCCCGATGTGTCCCCACTGCCATTCGATGAACTACGAATGGCCTGGGACGAACGGTCAGGGCCAGGTCTACTCCCTTGTTGTTGTGCACCATCCGGTGCACCGAGCCATCGGAGAGAAGGAGCAGGTCCCCTACAATATCTGTCTCATAGAGCTGGAGGAGCAGGAAGGTCTGCGCATCATCAGCAACGTGCTGGATGTTCCACAGGATGAGATCAGTATCGGGATGCCCGTTGAGGTTACGTTCATGCCCACAGTGGACGATCCAAATGTTGTCCTGCCGATGTTTGTCCGGGCGAGGTCGGACTGAGGCTACGGGCGCTCAATCCTTACGTCCAAGACCGCTGTCCTTCCACCCTTCACCTCCTGAAGGGCGCGCTCAAGGGCGGGTATGACCTGGTCAGGGTGGTCAACGGTCTCCCCGTACGCCCGGCATGCCTGAGCCAAGGTGGCGAAGTCCACTGATGGGCTCAATTCCATTCCCACCCAGTTGTTGGTCCTGGCGGCATAGCTGTCCGGGAATTCCTCTTCCAGAGAGCGCTTGGTGGCGTAGTGGAGCTGATTGTTGTAGATGATGGCAAGGAACGGTGCATCGTGAGCATCCGCTGCCCAGAGCGTGGAGGTAGGACAGCCGTAGATGAATGCTCCGTCACCCAGGACTGCCGCCACCATTCTATTGGGCGCTGCCAGTTTTGCTCCGAGCGCACCCCCGAGGCCCCAGCCCAGGCTGGCCCCGCCACTCTTGTACAGTGTGCCGGGTTGGCTTCTCTGGACATAGGCGGCGACGGTTGGTGAATTGGTGACACACTCGTCTATAACAACGGTATCCTGATCTATGACCTGGTTAATGCAGTAGCTCAGCCACTCAGGGGTGATGACAGCACGCTTGGCGTGGCTCTGAGCCGCTTGCTCCGCGTCTTGACGCCGCTGCTCATGCCGCTCTCTGATGGTCTGGTACCGCTCGTCGATTCGTGCTTGATCTGCTGCGCTTATGGCTCCCCTGGCCGCATCAACGAGGGACGGAAGGGCTTTCGCTGAGTCGGCGTGGACGGCGACATCTGTCGGGAAGACCCAGAGCGGGATACTCTGCTTGATGGGGTCTATGTCTATATGAAAGATCTGCGCGTCCGGCCCTGGCTTCACATGAGCCGGTATATACGGTACATCCTGATCCACGACCAGTATGACGTCGGCATTGCCAAGGTAGATGTTTGGAGTAACTCCCGCGTACAGGGGGTGTGTGCTTGGGAAGTTCATGTAGAGCGACTCCGATACCACCGGGGCGCCGACGGTCTCGGCGAGGTCGACCAGCGCTGTTACGGTTGAATGATTCCTTCCCGAGTAGCCGGTGATGATCAAAGGGTTCTCCGCCTTCACCAGCGCCTCCGCTATCCGCTTGATAGCGCCGGAGTCGGCCTGGGGAGTAGTGACGGGACCGTGTCGGCCAGCGGCCGGGATGCTCATCTCCGTCATCTCCATCATCAGCACCTCCCTGGGTAGCGCCAGGTAGACGGGGCCGGCAGGCTCTGAGGAGGCTACTTGGAACGCCCGCTGCATCACGTGCTGGATGTTCTCGGTGCGCCGAAGCTCGTAGTCCCACTTGGTGAAGTTCCGAAGCACCCCCGCCTGGTCAAGCTGCTCCTGGATCCAGTGGATGGTCCGCGTGCGGGTGCCCGGCAGCTCTCCCTCGAACGTCATGGGTGCCCGGCCAGCGCATAGCACTATGCCGATCCGTCCCCTCTGAGCGTTGTGCAGACCGCCACCCAGCTGAAGAGTGCCGGCATCCACGTGCACCAATACCACCTGGGGTCTCCTGGTCACCATGAAGTAACCATGAGCCGCAGAGATGGCGGTGGCTTCGTCAGGGCATAGGATGACGCTAGGTGCTCGCCGTCCCGTGTCCAGGAATTTGGCTATGGCCTCCTGGATGGGGAAGGTGTCTGTCCCGGAATTGATAAAAAGATACTCGACCTGGTTGGCATTGAGCATCTCCACAAAGGCCTCGGCACCATAGTCCACCCTGACCTTGGCTTCAACAGCTTCAGAGCTTTTAATAGCCATCGATCCCCCCTATCAGCATAGGTGTGTGAGCCCGAATCTGCTTGCCAGGCGATTGTAGCACAGGCCGCCGGGTCTCCAAGCTGTACGAGCACCTGATAGACTGTCCAATGCGTCCGTCAACAAGGGGAGCCATGTGCGGAAAACCACTCATGCTATAGGAAAGGTCGTCAAGTGAAGGGTATAGAGATTGACCGCAGCAAACGGCTCAGAGAGGAGCCGGGAAAGGGCCACAACCGTTGGCATCCGGATATTCCACCAGCTCTGGAGGTGGAGCCTGGCGAGGAGGTCCTACTGGAGACCCGCGATGCGCTGGACGGCCAGATACTGCCCGGTGTGACTACGGCAGAGCTGGAGGGCATGGACACCAAGGTGGTCCACCCACTGACCGGGCCGGTCTATGTCAAGGGTGCCGATCCAGGCGACCTGCTCGAAATCGAGTATCTGAAGATCACCTCAGAGCCTCACGGGTTCACGCTCTTCAGGCCGGGGAGTGGCTTGCTTGGTGACCTGTTTACTGAGCCATATCTCGCCCACTGGGAGATCGAGAACGGCTGGGCCCGCTCTCCGCAGTTACCCGGGGTTCGGATCCCCGACGGTTCATTCATGGGGACCGCCGGGCTTGCCCCCTCGCATCAGCAGATAGAGGAGTGGACTCGCCGGGAGGCCGCACTAAAAGAGCGTGGAGGCGTTGTCTCCCTGGCCGATCCGGAGGATGCGGTGCCAGCGGTAGAACCCGTCGCGAGCAGGGGGCTGCGAACGGTGCCGCCGCGCGAGAATTGCGGCAATGCAGACGTTAAGCAGTTGACAAGGGGCTCCAGGCTCTTCGTGCCCGTAGGTGTCCCCGGAGCGCTCTACTCCGTGGGTGATGGTCACTTCGCTCAGGGAGACTCCGAGTGTTGTCTCACAGCCATCGAGGTGGGTTCAACGGTGGTGGTCCGATTCCAACTGCATCAAGGTATGGCGGCTCGACAGGACATCCGCTTCCCTCGCTTCGCCCACGAGGACTACTTCAACGCTCCGCAGTGGGCTGTGCCGAAACGGTTCACAGCTACCATGGGGATGCCCATACGGGAGGATGGCACGAACGAGGGAGGGAACCTGACCCTGGCAGCGCGCAATGCGCTCCTGGCCATGCTTGACCTCCTGCAGGAGCGGGGCTGGACGGCCGAGCAGGCGTACGTTCTCTGCAGCGTGGCCGTGGACCTGAAGATCAGCAACATCGTCAACCTGCCCAACGTCACGGTCTCGGCCTTCCTACCGGAGGATATCTTTCAGTAGCTCAACCTCGGTCCCTCAATCGGAGTGCGGCGCCAATTATCCTAACGCCGATGACAGTTGGCGCTTCTGTCTGGCAGCGACGTGGACGGGAAAACACTGTTTAAACGTTGAGAAACCAATTGACGGGGCCGCTTCCGGAGCGTAATATCGGGGGTGAGGGTACCTTTCATCCAACCGGAGCCATCGGCCATTCAGAGGGAGGGCTTATGTATTCTGGCCTTATCGGGAAGGTGCAAAAAGCCAGGCAGTATTCTCACGAGCGGGAGCGCGTCGACATCTCCGACTTCGCCGCCTCATTCCAGGGCGAACACGGCAATCATCAGGTAATCTTTCATCAGAGCGCTTGGCGCTGCTCCTGCGACTTCTTCAGCGGGCATCTCACATGCAGCCATACCATGGCCATGGAGCGGATGCTTCAGGGAATGCTCCCCGAGCAGGACCCTGCAGAAGCGGTCCGATAACACCGCTGGGGCCGCTACGTTTCGTGGCGCTGGAACACCACGCAGACGTTCTGTCCCCCGAAACCGAAGCCGTTTGATATGGCCACCCGGACCGGCTGCTGCCGTGCCTGGTTGGGGATGTAGTCCAGGTCGCAGTCGGGGTCCGGATACTCGTAGTTGATCGTGGGGTGGACGGTGCTCTCCACGATGCTCTTCACGCAGGCCACGGCCTCCATCCCTCCCGCGCCGCCCAGGGCGTGGCCGATCATCGACTTGGTGGAGCTTATCGCCACCCGGTAGGCGTGATCGCCGAAGACCCGCTTGATCGCAAGGGTTTCCGAGAGGTCGTTCAGGGGCGTCGACGTGCCGTGGGCGTTGATGTAGTCCACCTCGTCGGGGCTCAAGCCGGCGTCCTCCAGGGCCCACTGCATGGCCAGCGCGGCCCCGGAGCCATCGTCGTCCGGCTGGACAGGATGGAAAGCGTCGGCGGAAGCGCCGAAGCCGGACACCTCGGCCAGGACCGTCGCCCCCCTTCCGTGGGCGTGCTCCAGGCTCTCCAGGACCAGAATGCCCGCGCCCTCCGCGGGAACGAAGCCGTCCCGTTTGGCATCGAAAGGTCGGCTGGCCCGCTCCGGGTCCTCGTTCCTGGTGCTCAGCGCCCTCATCACGGCGAACCCACCCAGCCCCATCTGACTGATCCCCGCCTCCGTGCCGCCGGTGAGCATCATATCCGCGGAGCCGCGACGGATCACCTCCGCCGCCTCTCCTATAGACTGTGTGGAGGCGGCGCAGGCGGTGGTGATCGTTGAGTTGTAGCCCCTGGCCCCCAGGATGCGGCTGATGGCCGCCGCCGCCATGTTCGGCAGGATCATGGGGAAGAAGAAGGGAGACATCCGCATGCCGCCCCGCGCCACCAGTGTTCGCATCGCCGCATCGATCTCGGGGAAGCCGCCGTTGCCGTTGCCCAGCAGCACCCCTACCCGGTCTCTATCCACCCGCTCCATGTTCAGCCCGGCATCTTCCACGGCCATGAGTGAGGCGGCCACGGCCAGCTGAGTGAACCGGGCCATGCGCCGGGCCTCCTTGCCGGGGATGAACTGCTGGGGATCAAACCCCTTCAGCTCTCCGGCTATGCGCGCCGGATAGTCGGTGGGGTCGCACAGGGTCATGGGTCCGATCCCGGAGCGGCCATCCACCAGCCCCTTCCAGAACTCGTCAACGGAGAGCCCCAGGGGCGTCACCGCTCCCATACCGGTCACCACCACGCGTCGTCGTTGATTACCCTTTGCCATATCGTACCTCTACCCGCGCCGCTTCGAAGAGTGTACCTCACCGGGCAACAGGCTCGGGTACGTCTCCGGCGGTATCCCCAGGACGGCCTCCCGCGCCTCCGCGACCACGAAGAGGGAGCCGGTGACCAGGACCAGGTCATCTTCACCTGCCAGACCCAGGGCGTGCTCCAGCGCATCGCCTGTAGTATCCACCTCATGGGTCTCCACATCCACCCCGCGGAACGCCGCCGCCACGGTGGCCGGAGAGGCGGAGCGGGGGTGTCGGGACCGGGTGGCGACGGCTATGGAGAGGCCACGGCCCAGCTCTTCAGCGATCCCTTTGAGGCCCTTGTCCGCCAGGACGCCGACGACGCCGATGACCCGCCGGAACTGGAAGCACTCCCTCAGCGCCTCCATGAGCCTGCTGGCCGAGTAGGGGTTGTGCGCCCCATCCGCCACCAGCAGCGGCGCGCGGCCCAGCACCTCCATACGGCCGGGCCATTTCACGGACCGGAACCCCCTGTCCAGGGCATCGCGGGAGACGCTAAGCCCGCGCTGCGCCATCACCTGAAGGGCCGCCAGGGCGGTTGCGGCGTTCTCCAGCTGGAACCCGCCCAGAAGAGGGGTCCACAGGTCAAACTCACCCCAGGAGGTGGAGAGCCGGAACGACTGCCCGTCGAGGTCCGACCCCTGCCTGGTCCAG
>JAPUKM010000087.1 GCA_027295645.1 Chloroflexota bacterium
CTGATCGGGCTGGTGGGTCTGTTTGTCACGTGGCAGGGTATTGAGCTGATTATCAGGGCGCGCAAGGCCCGGCTTGCCAGCAGCGGTGGTCCGACGGATCAGGTCGATCCGGCCAGTACTGGCAGTCTCTTCACTACTGAGCAAGTTACCGCGGTGGCCGGTGTCGGCCTGGGAGTGGGTCTTCTGGGCGGTGCCGTCGGCCTTATCCTGGGCAGCATCCGGCTTCCGGTCATCGTCCGCATCCTGCGGACCGAGCCGCGTGTGGCGGCCGGCACGAACCTGCTGATCGGCTTTATGATGGGCAGCTTCGGCTGGATCGGCCATGTGGTACAGGGCAATGTGGATTACCCACTCCTGGCCGGCATGGGGGTTTCGGGGATGGCCGGCACCTTCTACGGCGCGAGGCTCACGGGCCGCGTCAGCCTCACCGCTCTTCTACTCACGATGGGCTGGGTGCTGGTGGCCGTTGGGCTCCTGCTGCTCGTTTCGGCCTACTGGAAGTAACCCCCAACGGCTTTGGGGGGCTTCCGTCTTCAGTATTGCCATAATCCTGGCTATCCTACAAGCAGGACACGCATGCCTCAGAGCTCCGAGCCCTTTGCCCGACCGACATGATCAAGACTCTCAGCCTAGCAGCCATTCCGATGCTTCTCCTTGCCTGCGGCGTGTTCGGAGGCGACACGGAGTCTCCTGAAAACGTTGCTCTACAGAGCTCGCCAAAGCCAGCGGGCAACGCGGAACTCCCGGCGAACGATGCGCCAGCGGGGCCGGCGGGGCCGCAAGGCTCCCTGGGCCCCTCAGGGCTTCCGGGGGAGAGGGGCACTGCCGGGCTGGCGGGATTGCAGGGGCCTCTCGGCGAGCAGGGACCCATGGGTGACCCGGGACAGACCGGTGAGCAGGGGGAGCTGGGACTTCTCGGCCCTCAGGGTGCGCCGGGGGAGCAAGGTGAGCCAGGCCCTGTGGGTGAACCGGGGTCTTCAGGGCCTCTGGGGTCGCCAGGCCCTCAGGGCCCTCAGGGTGAGCAGGGCGAGCCAGGGGTGAAAGGGCCTCGGGGGGACCCGGGAGGCCCAAAGGGGGATAAGGGTGATCAGGGCGCCACAGGCCCCGTCGGCCCACAAGGCCCAATCGGTCTCAAAGGGGACCAGGCGGTCCTCGGCCTGGAGATAGTGAGCAAGGTGGATAGCACCAACGCTGTGTTCAGGAAGGTTGATATGGAGTGCGGGACGGACAAGATTGTACTGAGCGGTGGTTACAGCACCAACAGAACCGATGTTAGGATCCACGAAAGTGTGCCGTTGTCTTCCGGAACCGGCTGGCGCGTTTCCGCGGCCAGCGAAGACACGAACGGCGTCTATGACCTCTGGGTGTACGCAATCTGCGTGAACAAGGAGTAGCGCGGGGGTACGTTCAATTAGCTTTGTACTGACCCGTCCTTGTGCGTGCCGACCAGGTCCTCGACCAGGGTCATGTGCGAAGCCATCTGCGAACGGAAGGGCCCGGTGGCCCAGGCATCGTCGTTCTTCGAGCAGACGCCGGACTGTATTGGTGCGATGGGCCCAACCGTCTCCCTGGCGTCACGGAGCGATTCCGGACTGACCATCCCGCAGGACACGACCATCTTCAGCGCCGCTGCGACTGTGATATCCGTCTCCCGCACATCCTCCTCCGGAACCAACACAAGCGAGCCGGAGTTGGGGCTAGGGGATGTGGGGAGATAGACAACAAGCAGAGAGTCACCCTTTTCGTCCTTCACGGTGGCCGTTACCAGACCGACGGCCAGCAGGCCGCGTCGAGGATACTCGATGGTCACCACGCGCTTAAACCTGTTTTGAGCGGAGTCGGTCAAGAATTCCGACATCTGCCTGGCCATGGTATAGGGGGCGCCTATGAGAGGCAGCCTGCTCACACCACGTTGCATAGCATCCAGTACACGGTGCCCGGCACGAGTGGCGAATATCAACCCAACAACGAACAGAAGAGCCACCAGGGCTACCACGCCCGCACCCGGGATGCGGCCCACCATCGGCTCCACACTCGGTTGAAGTATCCCGTTCAACGTCATGAACAGGAATCGTGCCAGCAAGTAGACCGCAAGAAACGGCAGCACAATGGCCAGGCCTGATACCACGGCCCTGGTTGCATACCCCCTCATCCTATTGAAAGGGTTCTCGGGGTTACGTGCGACATCAATACTCATCCATCAGCCCTCCCGCCTTTGGAGTGTGTCCTTCGTCGCTGCTGTTGGCGATGGGAGTAGTATCGCCTAAGCCCCTCACTGCGTGAATCATGCAAAAGGATGGTGGAGGAGTGAATTGGCCCCTCACCGAATCGCCACTTCAGGAATAGCCAGGGAGCCCGAGACGACGGGTAGCTCGGCCACTTCAGCCGGCTGCGTTGCGACCGAGCGGAGACAGGGTTAGGGCTCCCGCCGGTGTACGTGAGTCTCGCAATCCATTCTAGCGACGCCCGGTCCTGCAAAGCGAGGGTACAGACACGCAATGGGACATAGAGACAGCACGCAACGTGAGGTGTGCCCCGGCGGGTACGTACCGATGACAGCTAGATGCCTGGCAAGCCCTCCCGAGGCCTGATCTCATCACGAAGCTGCGCGAGGTGCTCCTCAAAGTGGGCTGTCCAGGTTTCCAGGCCGTCAAGAACACCGTACGGTTTCCCGCCACGTTCGCCCTCACGGGCCAGCTGCTCCGGAGAGAGTGTGGTGGCCAGTTCCAAAGCCTGGTCTATCTTTGCGAGGCTGCCCCCGGTCAATTGTTTCCACCCACGCTCACGATCAAAGCTAGCCAACGCGGGCTTGTCCTCCTCAAGCAGACGAGCGATCATAGTGCGATACCCGTCTCCGCTGGAATGACGCAGCAGGTCCGCGACACTCCATTCCGACCCAACATTGCCCGCCTCCGCCGTCACATCACTGAGACACCTCTGGTGTGTGTCGCGCGCCATCTTCAGACGCTCGACTATGGCCTGGCGACGGGCCTCGATCGACTTTTGCATTGCTGCCTCCTGGTCAATAATTGGGTAATTATATCGGCTTGTATCACTATTCCACAACCACAAGCAACAGCCGGCGCACGCTCCAGCCAGACCAAAGGCCACCAGGAAATAGGTGATGAGCGCACCTCATTGCTATACTCCTGTCCATGACCGGACTATCGTTGGCGCTGGTCCTGCTGTCCGCAGTGGCTCACGCCTCGTGGAATCTCCTCCTGAAGCACGGCCGGAATCAGGAGGTGTTCGCCTGGTGGCTCCAGATCGCCATCATCGTGCTGCTAGCTCCTGTTGCGGCTGTCATCGCCTGGCGGGAGCCCATCGAGGGCCCCGGCTGGTGGTTCGTAATCGGCACCTCTCTTCTCCACGTCCTGTACTTCCTGTTCCTTAGCCGTGGCTATGTCCGCGCCGATCTATCCCTGGTTTACCCCCTGGCGCGCGGCACAGGCCCTGCCTTGATTCCAGTCATGGGCGTGGTGCTGCTTGATGAGCACGTTAGCGGACTGGCAATAGCCGGCATCACAGCCACAGTCGGGGGCATCTTTACGGTCTACTGGTGGGGCCGGGCGTCGCAGATCCTCGCCGATCCGTTCAAGTTCCTGAGAGAGCCGGGGACGCGGTACGCCCTTCTCACCGGCCTCACCATTGCAGGATATTCCGTTTGGGACAAGGTTGGTGTTGGCTACGTGAACCCGCTGCTTTATATGTATCTGCTGTCTCTTGGAACAGCCCTGGGACTTGCCCCGTACATGGTGTGGCGACACGGTACCGGGACCATGCGGCGTGAACTGAAGTTCAACTTCGCTTCTATGGTTGCCGCGGGGATGCTGACCTTCACCGCATACGCCATGGTCCTGAGCGCCCTCCGACTGTCCAGGGTCAGCTATGTGTCCCCCGTCCGTGAGGTTGGCATCGTCTTCAGCGTGCTGCTGGGAGCCCTGGTGCTCAAAGAGCCCTTTGGCAGAGGACGCATCGTCGGCTCCGTTCTGGTCGCCTTGGGCGTGCTTCTCATAGCGCTCGCTCAATAGCGACATTGCAGGAATCCCGGCTCGCATCCATGAAATGGCAGGTTGCTAGCTGGCTACAATGGGCATATTCTTGAAGATATGTCCTCACGCACGAACCGAACGACAAAGCGCCCCTGGGCCCGGCGCACTCCCTTTTTCTACGGCTGGGTGATCCTGGGAGTGGCCAGTTTCACCGGATTCATTTCCGGGCCAGGCCAGACCTATGGAGTGTCGGTGTTCGTGGACCCGATGATTGAGGACCTGGGCCTGTCTCGAACGTTGATCGCGGGGATCTATGCCGGCGGCTCGCTGACCGCCGCGGCATCCATGATCCTTGTGGGGCGGCTGTTGGACCGATACGGCGCAAGGGTGGTCCTGATGGGTGCGACCGCTCTGTTTGGGGTTGCCCTGCTATGGATGAGCAATGTCAACAGCCCGTTCGATCTGTACCTGGGGTTCGCGGGAATTCGTACTCTGGGGCAGGGATCACTCACCCTGATTCCCACCACGCTTCTGGCTGTATGGTTCGTCCGGAGGCGTGGACGTGTCATGCCCTTCTTCTTCGTGGGATCGGCCGCCAGCCAGGCGATATTTCCACCGCTGATCCACAAATTGGTGACTGAGTTTGAATGGCGCGGAGCCTGGGTTGCTCTGGCGTTCCTGGTCTGGGGAGCGCTCCTACTACCGGTGATCCTGCTGGTGCGCCGCAGTCCCGAATCGGTGGGCCTTTTGCCCGACGGCGATACGACAGACAGCGAGAGCGACCCTGATCTCAGCCAGCAGACCGCACCGCCCATGTCCCATGAGGTGGAATGGACGCTACGAGAGGCCCTTAGAACGCGGGCATTCTGGCTGCTGCTGCTCACGGCAGCGCCACAGCCGTTGATCGGGACCGCCCTGGTGTTCAACCACATAAGCCTCATGGATAGTCGAGGCCTCGATTCCGGAGTTGCCGCCGCGGTGCTGAGCGTTCTTGCACCCTCGGCCCTGGTGGGCTCATTCGCGGCGGGATATTTCCTGGATAAGGCCCCCAACCGGTACATCCTGGCCGCGGGGCAGGTGATCCTGGTCATCGCCATGCTGTTCCCTCTGGTTATTGAGCATTCGTGGCAGGCGTTCCTGTACGGGGGGTTGCTTGGTCTATCAGGTGGTTGCCTCATGACCACCCATGCGGTCATATGGCCCAACTACTACGGGCGGGCAAACCTGGGCACAATCCGAGGAGTGGGTGCGACGAGCGTTGTGGCCTTTTCGGCGCTGGGGCCGCTTCCATTCGCCTTTCTGTTTGAGCAGACCGACACGTACACAACTGCCTTGCTTGTGTTCCTGGCTCTTCCCGCGGCAGGGATTGTAGCGGCGCTGTTCGCCTCTCCGCCAAGGAAAGCTCCGGGCTTTGCTTGACGTGCTCACCTTCTGCTGATATAAGCATCTCCAGAGGTGAGCATGAACAGCGGACATGGGCAGGACATAAGCGCTCTGCTGGCGCGCGCAGGCCTGGCGCCATCCCCGGCGGATACCGAGCAGCTCAAAGCCATCTGGGGGGAGTACCTTGAGCGACTCAAGCTACTCCATGCCGCCGACCTGGACGACGAAGAGGTGGCCGGCCTTTTCATACCCGCGGAGAGCAGGGCTGAGGAGCCTCCGCCATGACGCCAACTACCTCTCGAAACGAGCTGTACTACCTGACCATTGGAGAGGCCTCCCGGCTGATCCGCAGTCGGGAGCTGTCTCCGGTGGAGCTGACCCAGGCCTTCCTCGACCGCATCGAGGCGGTGGACGGCAGGCTCAAATCGTACGTGACGCTGCTCAGAGACAGCGCTCTTGCCGAGGCCTCCACCGCCGAGGCGGAGGTGCAGCGCGGACGGTGGCGAGGGCCGCTCCACGGGATTCCAATAGCGCTCAAGGACCTGTATGACACCGCGGGCGTCCGGACCGCGGCCCAGTCCAAGGTGCTGGAGCACCGGGTGCCGGCGGAGGACGCGACAACGGTGGCCCGACTACGAGAGGCGGGCGCGGTGCTGCTGGGCAAGCTCGCCATGCACGAGTTCGCCCTGGGGGGGCCGCCGACAAGCCTCTTCGAGCAGGCCCGCAACCCCTGGAACCTGGACTACGTCACGGGCGGCTCCAGCAGCGGGTCCGGCGCGGCCGTGGCCGCAGGCCTCTGCATGGGATCGCTCGGCTCTGACACCGGCGGCTCGATTCGAGGTCCGGCCTCTCAGTGCGGAATAGTTGGGCTGAAGCCGACATACGGCCGGGTGAGCCGCAGCGGCGTGGTGCCCCTGAGCTGGTCTCTGGACCACTGCGGCCCGATGACCTGGACGGTTGAGGACGCCGCCCTCATGCTCCAGGCCATCGCCGGATACGACCCGAACGACCCCACCACAAGCCGGACCGCCGTCCCCGACTATTCCGCCTCTCTCAATGATGACGTCAAGGGACTGACCATCGGCGTGCCCCGTCACCACTACTTCGACAGGCGGAGTGGTGACCCTGAGACGCTCAGCCTGGTGGAAAAGGCCCTGGGAGCCCTGGAGGGGATGGGAGCTCGCCTGGTAGAGGTCACCATCCCCAGCCTGGAGTATGCCTGGATAGCCAATATGGTCATACTGCTCGGCGAGGCCTTCGCCTACCACCGGAAGAATCTGCAGTCACAGCCGGAGAACTTTGGAGAGATCGTGCGGATTAGGTTCTACCTTGGAGGGCTCTTCTCCGCCGGTGACTACGTTCAGGCCCAGCGTGCCCGCAGCCGGGTGAAGCGGGAGATCGCCCGGACCCTCCAGGAGGTGGATGTGCTGGCCACACCCACGGCGTTCAGGCCCGCCGCCACGTTCAAGGAGTTCGACCCCGTCGCACTGATGATGAATCCCAGCTTCACCGCTCCCTTCAACCAGGCCGGCCTACCGGCCATCTCCATCCCCTGCGGCTTCAATGGCGCAGGGCTTCCCATCGGCCTACAGATCGCCGGGAGGCCGTTCGATGAGTCGACGGTCCTGCGAGTGGCCAGAGCCTACGAGCAACACGCCCGCTGGTCAGACGTCCGGCCTTCGCTCTAAGCGCACCCCCGCCAGAGGACCCATGGGACGACGTCTAGCCCTCCTGCCGCCTGGCGTTCTCCAACTCGCGAAGAATGAACGGGTTCGTAAATCTTTCCTGTCGAATGGTAGTCTCCAGCTGATGCCCGGGAAGAACGATGGTCTCGTCGGGCAGCGCCAGTAGCTTGGTGACGATGCCGTGCATGATCTGCTCATAGCTTCCGCCCTGCGTGTCCGTCCTGCCTATGGACCCTCGAAAGAGCGTGTCCCCGCTGAATAGCAGGCCGTTGACATAGTAGCTGACGCTCCCCGGGGAATGCCCCGGCGTGTGTATCACCTTGAGCTCAAGGCCCGCAACGCCGATGCTGTCGCCATCGGCGACGAACCCGTCGGGTTGGGGAGCCGGCTCCTCGGCATCCCCCATCATCTGTGCTCTCATTGCTGCTCCCTGTTCCAGAAGCGGCACATCCAAGGCATGCAGCAGAAACCGTGCCGCCGTCTTCTCCCTGACACCCCGCACCGCCCAAATATGATCGTGGTGGGCGTGAGAGGTCGCAATCAGCTTCACGTGAACGCCCATATCCTTGGCCAGGTCCAATATGCGCTCGGGGTCGTCACCGGCATCGATCGCTATGGCCTCTCTGGTCTTCGGAGACGCCACGATGTAGCAGTTCTCCTGGAACACCCCAACGATGATGCCGCGGACCTCAATCTCATTTATGACGGGCACATCGGTTCTCCTCGGCAGGGCCGGAGTTCATGCATAGACGGTCACACTATATACTGACCCGCACTAAGTCTGGCAATTCAGACCGTCAATGTGTGTCGCCTAGTACCCGTCTTGTCCCCAAAAGGTACCTGTTCGGACGACGCAAGACGCCTTCATTCACTTCCTGTTTTTCGACCTATGCCACTCAATGAACTTTTCGGCATCGATCTCCTCTTGCACCAGTATCGTGTTCAAAGCAAAATACACGATCCCGATGGGGAGGAATACGATGAGCCAGAAGATGA
>JAPUKM010000088.1 GCA_027295645.1 Chloroflexota bacterium
GGACACCCCCGCCGAGGTGACGAGCAGGTCGGCGGCCAGCCCTTCGTCCAGCTTCCTGTTCATCGATTTCAGCGTATCCCGAGCAATACCCAGCATTTTCGGGATTCCGCCGTACCTTGTCACCGACGCCGCAACCCCGTAGCTGTTGCTATCGTAAATCTTGCCTGGAGACACCGCTTGCCCCGGCTCCAACAGCTCGTCTCCCGTAGCCACAATGGCGACCACCGGACGCCGGATGACCCGGACCCGATCGTAGCCCAGGGAGGCCAGGACGCCGAGTTCGCTGGGCCGTAGGACCGCTCCCTGAGGAAGGACCACGTCCCCTTTCCTGACGTCCTCACCGGCCGGGCGGACGGATGCGCCCCGGGGGGCCTCATGCCTGATCGCAACGTAGTCCAGGGCACGCCCGGCGGCCTTGCGCTCCTCCTCGTCCGTCTCTTCGAAGGGGATCACCGTATCGGCACCGGAGGGGATGGGCGCGCCGGTCATAATCCGGATGGCCGTCCCCTGCTGGACCTCCTGGCTGGCGAGCTGCCCGGCGGCCACGTGCCCGATCACCGGAAGCTCCTTCGGCTGGCCGGCGGTGGCGCCCCGGATATCCTCGTAGCGGACGGCGTACCCGTCCATGGCCGAGTTGTCCGCCGGCGGAAGGTCAAAGGGGGCGATCACCTCCTCTGCGAGCACCTGGCCCATCGTCTCCAACAGAGGACCCTCCTCGGCCTCCAGGACAGGGACCAGGGCCAGTATCCTCTCGCGGGCCTCCTCCACGGAGAGCATGTCGGCAGTACGCTGGTGGCCGTGCATGGTGGCTATCGGTCCTCGGCAGCCTCTTGGGGCAGGGCGCTCGCCTCTTCTTGGAGCCCCTCAAGCTGCAACGTCTCATCCAAGCGCCGTTTGTAGCGCTCAATATGGTCGTCGCCTTTCCTGAAGGCATCGGCAGCCTTGCCTACATTTTTCCCTATGTCTTCATATCTCTTGTAGAACAGATCGAAGGACCTCTGGAGAGAGGACAATCCCTCCTGAAGCTTCTTGGCGCTCCTGATGATCTCAACGTTTCGGATTCCTATGACCACTATCTGCAGGAATGCGTAGAAGGTGTTGGGGCCGACCGGGAGAACGTGATGGTCTTGAGCATACTCAAAGATTGCTGATGGCTCCCCCAGGTGGTTCCTCTCCGCAATAGTCTCGTAGTAGATAGCCTCTGATGGTATGAACATCAGGGCGAACTCTGATGTTCCCTTCTCCGGCTTCACATACTTGGACTCAATGCTCGCGATCTTCTCCCGTATCACACGTTCAAAATCCTTCCAGCAACTGGCCTTCTCCTCCTCGGATGGTGCCTCCATGTACCTCATGTAATCGTCCCTGGGAAACTTTGCATCGATGGGCACCACAACGTCCTTGAACCTGACCACGCAATCAACCGTCTCCCGACCGTCTATCACATACTGCCGCTCCCAGATTCCCGCCGGGAGAATCCTGTCCAGCATCTCCTCCAGGATGGTCTCGCCATAGCTGCCGCGGAGCTTCGGGGCCTGGAGCAGGTCCTTGAGCGACTGACCCAGCTTTTCAGCCTGCTCCTGCTGCTGCACCAGCCTGGACACGGTCTCGCCGATGCCCTTGATCTCGCTTATGGTCTTCACCGCATGGTCTGAAATAACATCCTTCGCCTCCCGGATGCCCTTCAGCGAGGACTCGATCCCTTCGCCGCCGCCGGGGCGTAACCTCCACAGCAGGGCTCCTACCAGGACAATCAGGACCACCAACGCAGCAAGAATGGCGATATCCATTCACGTCACCTCCCCTACTCCCGTTGTTGCGCCCCCGTCTTCTGCTCCAACTCCCGGAGAATCCGCTCCTGCGCCCTGTTGACCGTCTCTGCGGTCAGCGTGCCCTTCTCCGATTGGAAGTGGACCCGGAAGGCCAGCGAGCGCTTGCCCGGGTGCACGCCCGACCCGGTGTACACATCGAACACCGTGGCGCTCTCCACCAGCGAATTCCCCTCGATGATCTCCTTGAGCCGGTCCGCGGCGACATCGGCGTCCAGCACCAGCGCCAGGTCCCGATAGGCGCCCGGGAACCGAGCCAGTGGGGCGAACTGGAGCGCCTGCTCCGCCAGCAGCGGCAGCAGCGCATCCAGGTCAATCTCGAACAGGGCGGTGGCCCCCTCCCGTGGGATATCGAACCGCTCCAGCACATCGGGGTGCACCTCGCCCACGACGCCGACCCGCTCCCCGTCAACGAGCACCTCGGCGGTGCGCCCGGGATGAAGGACCGCCGTACTCCCAGGTTGGAACTGCGGATGCTTCCCCAGCGCTTCGAGGACAGCCTCCACCGTACCCTTGGCGTCGTAGAAGTCTACATTTTTTCTCGCCTCTGACCAGGAGAGGGGGGTTCGCTCGCCCCAGAGGAGGCCCACGGCCATCTCCCGCTCGTGGGGCAGGTCATCCCGCCGGGGCACGTAGACGCGACCCACCTCAAACAGTCCGACGCCGCTCTCCTCATGGTGCAGGTTGGTCGCCAGGGTGTTCAGTACGTTGCCCAGCAGCGAGGTGCGGAGGTGCTGGTGCTCGGCGGTCATCGGGTTCGACACCTCAAGCGGCTCAACCCCCCGGTCAACGGCGTCAACAGCCCGCAGCGTCTCGTAGCTGGTGAGGCTGTAGGAGATGGTCTCCTGCATGCCAGCGGCGGCCAGGAGGTCCTTCATACGCTCCCGCAGGGCCCGCATGGGCTGGGGCTGGTGGAGTGGGATGCCCTGGCTGAGAGGAGTTGTGGGGATATTGTCGTAGCCGTGGATGCGCGCCAGCTCCTCCACCAGGTCATCCTCTATGGCGATGTCGCTGCGCCAGTAGGGCGCCGTCACAATGATCGTTTTCGAGTCCCGACGCTGACACCCAAACCCCAGCGAGACGAGGATACCCCGCGCCTCCTTCAGCGAGAACCGGACCCCCAGCACCCTCTCCACCCGATCCAGGCTCAGCGGCAGCACAACCTGGTGCTCCCCTCGGGCGTCCAGGTCGATGATGCCCTGGGCGACCCGCCCACCGGCAAGCTCCTGGATGAGGCGCGTGGCCCGCCGCAGGGCGATGGACGCCAGGTCACCGTTGAGGTTGCGCTCGAACCGTGTGGAGGCCTCGGAACGCAGCTTGAGCGTGCTGGCCGTCCGTCTGATGTTGACGGCGTCGAACTTGGCCGACTCCACCAGTACGGCAGTGGTGCTCTCCGTCATCTCCGTATTGGCGCCGCCCATCACGCCCGCCAGTCCGATTGCCCGCTTGGCGTCCGCGATGACCAGCGCCTCCGGCGACAGCTTCCGGCTCTCCCCGTCCAGCGTGACCAGGGTCTCGCCGGCCCGCGCGCGGCGCACCACCACTGTTTTTTTGCGGTCCCGACCCTTCCCCTCCCCCGACTCCTCCAGCAGGTTGTAGTCGAAGGCGTGCAGGGGCTGGCCGAACTCCAGCATCACGTAGTTGGTCACGTCGACGATGTTGTTGATGGGGCGCTGCCCGGCCTTCAGGAGCCGCTCCCGCAGCCAGCGGGGCGACGCCCCGATCCGCACGCCGGTGATGAGGCTGGCGGTGTAGCGTGGCGACAGGTCCGGCGCTTCTACGCGTATGGTGACTTGCTCCTCTATCGGAGGCCCCTCCTCGGGGTAGCCGAGCTCCGGCTCCCGGACCGAGCCTCCCGTCAGGGCCGCCACCTCGTGGGCCACGCCCAGCACGGAGAGCCAGTCGGGCCGGTTGGTGGTGGGCTCCGTGTCCAGCACCACGTCCCCCAGGTGGTCGGCCAGCGGCGTCCCCACGGGGGCGTCGCCGTCCAGCACCAGGATGCCGGTGTGGTCCTCGCCCAGGCCAAGCTCACGCTCGGAGCAGACCATACCCGCCGACTCGACCCCACGGATACGGGCGGCCTTCAGCGTCTCCAGACGTCCCGTATCGGGGTCGTGCAGCCTGGCTCCGGGCCTGGCGAAGGCCACCCGCTGTCCAGAGGCGACGTTGGGCGCGCCGCAGACGACGGTGGCCCGCTCGCCGCCGGTGTCCACGGTGACCAGGGTCAGCCGATCGGCGTTGGGGTGCGGCTCCACCGACACCACCTGGGCGACGAACACGTTGTCCCAGCCCCCGCCGAATACGGTCTCACCCTCGCTCTCAAGCCCGGCCATCGTGAGCCGGTGAGCAAGTTCTTTGGGTGGCAATGAAACGTCTATGTATTCTTTAAGCCAGGAAACGGGTATCTTCATGGAGTCTCCGCTAGCCGGGTATCAAAACGGCATTATACCTGGCAGCGGAGGGTTCGTCAGCAGGGGAGGTTGCTTATGGAAGTATGGAGCGCTAGGTCTCCCGCCACCATGCTATGGCACGCAAGGGAAGTTGACCTAGTAATGAACGCATGCTGCTAGCTTGGTCATCCGTCACCCCACAAGAATGAAAAGGGTGAAGTCCCGTTTTAGCCACCAGGGGGCTTGTCCCCTCTGGTGAGGATCTTCCGCATGACCCCTAAAACTGCCGCAGGAACCGGAGGTCGTTGGAACGGAAGAGCCGTATATCGTCGATGCCGTACTTGAGCATGGCG
>JAPUKM010000089.1 GCA_027295645.1 Chloroflexota bacterium
GTTTCGGGCGTCTTGCCACTACGGATGAGGTTGTTGCCGCGCTTCCCGTTGCCCTGGTTGTATAGCGGGTCCGCGGATTTGGGTGCGCCCAGGTAACCCGCCTGCTGTTACCACAGGGAGTACCCTAGGTATTCCCAAAGCTCTGGATCAGCCGGTGAACCGCGCGAGGATTCTCGGAGCTGGGCATCCCTCCCCTCGGGGTGGAGAGCGCGACCCAATCAACAACGGAAGAGTACTCCGCCATACGCTCACGGCACTCTTCCGGCGAGCCGATTACGGCGAATGTGTCCACCAACCGGTCGCTTAGGGCTCGCGTGGCACCCTCCATGTCGCCGGCTGCCAATGCCGCGAAGCCTGCGGCCACCTCATCGCCGAAACCGTGGGTTGCTAGCAACTCGCGGTGGTAGTCGATCGCCAGATAGATTCCAGCAATGTGACGGCGGACTACATCGCGCGCACGCTCAGGCTCGTCCGTTACCAGAACCAGCTTGCCGACGGCCAGGGAAAGGTCTGCCAGAGAGCGTCCGGAGCGGCGGGCACCCTCGGAAAGATTCGGAAGAGCCACCTCCTTGAGCCACGGTATTGTGTGGTTCCAGATGATAAGGACACCATCCGCCCACTTCCCGGTCATACGCATCATGGCCGGGCGGCTGGCGCCGATGAGAATCGGCAGGTGAGCACGTGGCGGCGGATCATGCACCCGGAAGCCTGAGACCCTGTAGAAGCGCCCCTGGTAGTCTACCGGAGTCTCCGGTGTGGCCTCCCAGAGTCGCCTGACAAGTTCAACATACTCACGCATGCGCTGAAGAGGAGCTTCCCAGGGGATCCCGTGGAAGTCTTCATTCCAACGTTGCGGCATGCTGCCGAGGCCCAGGACTAAGCGACCGTTGCTGAAAGTGTCCAGGGTACGGCAGATACGTGCCATGGTGACTGGAGTGCGGGTCCAGGAGGCGATGTGGGTCACCAGCCGAATTCGGCTGGTGACCGCCGCAATGGCTGTAAGAACGGTAAAGGGATCATGATAGATGTCATCCACTCCCACAGCGTAAAGGCCGGAGTCCTCCGCTTGTTGTGCCATAGCAACGGCATCGTTTATCGATAGGCCGTTGAGGAGGAGCATGAATCTCTGGTGTTGTTCGATCATCGGGGTCCCGCACTGTCAAAACCAAGCTACGTTAGCACGCGTGCTTGCCATCGTCCAGCATCATTCCAGATCTAGAGAGAACTGCTGGTAGATTGGAACGGGTTACCAGACGACCATGTGACCCTGGTATTTGCTGCATAGGTCAACCTCACTCAACCTTCTTGGGCCCGTAGATGGGCGATGCTATACTCCTGGTCCAGGAGGTACATCATGGCAGGTCCTTTAAGCGGCATTCGTGTTCTGGACCTTACCCGAGCCCTCGCCGGACCCTTCGCTACGATGATTCTGGGCGACCTAGGGGCTGAGGTCATCAAGGTGGAGCGTGCAGGCGAAGGAGACAATACACGAGGGGTCGGGCCCTTTCTGGGTGATGGATACAGCAGCTATTACCTGAGCGTCAATCGAAGCAAACGGAGTGTCACCCTGAACCTGGCTGCTCCCGAAGGCAAAGAGCTCTTGCTAAAGCTGGCGAAGTCCTCAGACGTACTGGTTGAAAACTTCGTTCCCGGGACTATGGCGAAGTTTGGCCTGGACTATCCGGTGATTCAAACTCACAACCCGGCCATCATCTATGCCGCCGTTTCCGGCTTCGGCCAGAGCGGCCCCTACGCCACCAGGCCGGCCCTGGACATTGTTGTCCAGGGCATGGGAGGCATCAAGAGCAATACGGGGGAGCCGGGTGGTGGGCCGGTCCGCGTGGGCGCATCCGTGGGCGACATTGCCGCGAGCCTTTACTGCGCCATTGGCATTTTGGCGGCCCTCCAGGAACGGGTTGTCAGTGGAAAAGGTCAGATGCTCGACGTGAGCATGCTGGAGTCTCAGATCGCAATTCAAGAGAACCCCTTTGCCCGCTACTTTGCCACCGGTGAGGTGCCTGAGAGGTTGGGCACCCGCCATCCACTTAATACCCCATTCCAAGCCTTTGAGACCAAAGATGACTGGATCGTGGTGGGAATCACCGGGCCAGAAGCGTGGCCCCTCTTTTGCGCTGCCATTGAACGTGTGGACCTGCTAAACGATGAGCGTCTCACCTCCGGCTGGCTGCGGTCACAGCGCCGCGCCGAACTTGAGCCTATTATTGCCAAGGCCATGCGTCTGAAGACCACGGCTGAGTGGCTGGCTGAGTTGATCGCCCTGGATATTCCTTGCGGTCCAGTCAACACCCTCGACAAGGTGGTAGACGATCCACAGGTTGTAGCCCGGGGGGCAATCACCGAAATCCCGCATCCGGTTTTGGGGAACATCAAGGCGATCAACACACCGATTCGCCTCTCCAGAACACCCGCCATAGTGGATCAGCCTGCACCAGACCTCGGTCAACACACCGATGAAGTGCTCAAGGATCTCTTGGAGTTGAGTGAGCAGGCAATAACAGAGCTACGTGAGAAGGAGATCATCAAGTCGCGGGATTCACGTGCCTACAGATATACTCGTTTCTATTTGGGGAAGAGATCGCCACCATCACCTTGAACCGTCCCGGTAGGCGGAGGCGCTCAGTCTGGATGAAGTTGAGGAGGAGGGGAGCAAACGTGAGCAGCAATATTCCACGCGTAGGCATTAGCCTCTCATTGCAGGGCGAATCCCCACAGAACGTGCTGGACTTGGCCCGAGAGGCCGACGAAGCTGGTCTATATGCATTGGGTGCCGGTGATGCTTCGAGTGACACGTTCACGATGTTGAGCGCGTGCGCCGCCGTCACTCGCCAGATCAGATTGATCAGCACTGTGGCTACCTGGACACGGACTCCTCTCACAACTGCAAGGGCGGTTCGCAGCTTGGATACTCTAAGCAACGGGCGGTATACCATGGGATTAGGGAGCATGCCCGCGAATTACAATGAGAACCATCACGGGATACCCTACGAGTCTCCCCTGCAGCGCATGGCAGAGTACATGGAGTTGATCCGGCTATTCTGGGAGGCCGCGCCAGGCACCCACGTCGACTATAACGGCAGCTTCTATCGCGTGTCTCACTACCGCGCCAGCGCTCCATTGCTTGGTCGCCGTATCCCTATCCTGGTTGCCGCTACCAGACCAAGGGCAATCCGCTGGGTGGGAGAGCGAGCTGATGGGATAATCTTCAATTCGATGCACTCCGTTTCATGGCTCCAGACCATCGGGGTACCGATTCTTCGTGAGGGCGCCCAGCGCGGTGGTCGGTCTCTGCAGGACTTAGAGCGGGGAGTCACGCTACACGCGATGGTTACCGACGACCTGGAGCAGGGCCGAGCAGTAATGCGCCGCAGGATTGCTCCGCATATGACCCTAGCGTATGACCTGGAGTGGCTAAGGTCAGCCGGTTTTGAGGAAGAAGCGGCGGCTTCCGAGGCGGCGATGGCTGAAGGCAACAGTAACAGTGTAACCGCGGCGATAAGCGATAGGCTGGTCGACTCGACCACTTTGATAGGAACGCCGGAACAGTGTCGGGAACGGATCGCTCAATATGCGGGGCTGGTTGACTGGATCGTCATCCACCCCCAGCCGGGGTCATCGCCCGCGCAAGCGGCACAAGAGGTGCGGTTGCTGATCAAGGCGTTTGGAGACAAATAACCGCGGATTACGGAATGCGATCATCGGCTCTGTGCCCATGCCGATGGCAACTTCATTTAAAGTATGGAGTAACCTCTTTGGCTACACGCTCCGCTTGCTGTCGAAGCACGTCAGGAGGGTGCTTGGCCAACAGACTATCCAGCTATGGTTATAGTAATAGGCGTGCGGTACCGAGGGCCAATAGCGCAGCGACTGGCACCGCAATAATGGCGACACCCCTGACCCCGATCTTCGAGGCGACCAGGATCATTAGTCGCCTCTGCGTATCTCCTTCAAGGTGCCGAAACTGGCGGAGGTAACGCAGGAAAACGGCGACGTTCCACAGTCCCAGGGCACCGGATACAATCAGGACGTATACCAGCCACTCTTTCGGTTGCCCTCCGACCGCAACACTGAGTGCCAATGAGATGGCCGCCGCCGATGTGGCTCCCCAGAGGCCGATCACGACCATGGCAACGGTCCTTTGGATCGCTCGTGTAGCAGCTTGATCGACCTCTACCAGTCCTCTGTCTATCAGCTTGTTTGCGACCCTCTCGGTGATTGCGTCGGCTGCTCTGTCTGTTACGTTCTTGAAAGGATGCAGACTGGTCCCTGACGCTGGGTTTTCGATGTCAGCCACCCTCGCACCCAGATGTGAGCGGGTACTAGCCTCAGCGGATGGCTTTCCGGTCCTGCGGGCAATCCGCTTGGAAAGGTCTGTCGCCCTATTTTGGAGCGTCTTCCATCGTAATTTCACGGCCATACTCACGCACACTTTTGTGGAATGATATCCCAGCGGGAGTGTCATGTGCCACCTGCCGACGGTTCCGTCGACGGTGGCGTGGTGGAGCTGAGGGGATTCGAACCCCTGACCCCCTGCTTGCAAAGCGTCCATTTAGCTTGTGAACACCCACATCATAACATCTTAGAATCCTTCGTCGCCGATAGGAAAGCGACAAGAGGATTGACACCGAGTGGCGAGGTGTGGCTGAGGGACAATACTGGACGCTT
>JAPUKM010000009.1 GCA_027295645.1 Chloroflexota bacterium
AATCATAGCGTATTCTTGGGTCTAACCACCCGTACAGCAGGTCTATGACCAGGTTAACTGACAAGAAGATGAACGCGATAAACGTCACCAGGAACTGGATCATGGGAAAGTCCCTGGTATTGATTGAGAAGATAAGCAACCGTCCTATCCCAGGCAAGCTGAACACCGACTCGACCACCACAGACCCCCCCAAGAGGAAGGCAAACTGCACTCCGAACAGAGTGATCACTGGTAAAGACGCGTTCTTCAGAGCGTGGCGGTAGACTACCACCCGCTCCTTTAGGCCCTTGGCCATAGCGGTGCGAATATAGTCCTCACGAAGCACTTCCAGCATCTGTGAGCGAGTTATGCGTGCCGTCGTGGCGTAGGTGGAGTAGGCCAGTGCCACAGCCGGAAAGATAAGCTGTACGAAGTTCTTCCAAGGGTCTTCCCAGGGTGCCACGTATCCCAAGGGTGGAATCCAGTTGAACCACAAGGAGAGGGCTAAGATTACCAACGCTGCTACCCAGAAGGTGGGCATGGCAAGGCCAATGATAGAAAATACCCTTAGAACGTAGTCTGTCCAGGTGTCTTGTCGCACAGCGGAAATGACACCCACGGGCAGCGCGAAAATGATGGCTAAAATGATAGCCATGAACGCAAACTGAAGGGTCAGAGGCAATCTTGGCCGCACCTCTTCCCAAATGGGCCGGTTGGTGAAAAAGGAGTCGCCAAAGTCCAGCCGCAGAGCGCCCCCGATCCACTTCGCGTACTGTATGGCGATGGGGTCATTCAGTCCCAAATTAATCCGCACTCGCTCCAGGTCGGCCTCGGTGAAGGTCCCTTCACCCTCGTAGCCGGCTAGCATAACAAATGCAGGGTCGCCGGGGACAATCCGCAGAATGACGAAGACGACTAGAGATACCCCAATGATAGTGGGGAAGAAGAGGAGCAGTCTACGGATTACATATGTGCGCAAAGCTCAGCCCTTATTGCCACAGTGATTCCGCAATTTTCACCACTAGCCGACCGGAGAGAGGAGCCGTTTCCTTGCACGGCCCCTCTCTCCGGTGTGGTTGTACTTATCATCTTATGGATGGCTAACCGATTGCCAACTCCGTGCGTGAGAGCACGTACGGACTATCGGCACGGCTCTTCGTTATCAAGCCACGTCCGGTCGTGGCGGTAGTTATTCTGACCCAGTGCCGAGGGTTGAGTGTAACCCTTTACACATCTCCACTGAATGTGGAATCCAGTGCCCCCCGTCGTTGGGAGGTACATCACATCCTCCAGGAGGATATCACTCATCCTCTTCAGCAACGCGCCCCGCTTGGCCTGGTCTAGCTCTCGGCTCTGCTGCTCGGAGAGATCGAGAAACTCCGCGTTTTCCCAGCCCTGGTAGTTGCGTCCCGAGTTTGGCAGCCACAACAGGCTGTTAGCCGCGTCCGGGTCCAGGAAGTTCAGGCCCGTGCCCTGCACGGCGAGCGTGAAGTCACCCGCCTGATACGCCGCAAAGCCCGCCGCGCTCTCCATCTGGCGCAGCTTAATATTCATGCCTATCTCTTTGAACTGTTGGAGCAGGATCGCGGAGATATCGGGGTATTGCCCCACGCCTCTGAAGGTGATGGTCACGTCCAGGCCGTCGCCATGGCCGGCCTCTTCCATCAGACGCTTGGCCTCGGCGATGTCCTCAGCCTTCTTGTCGAAACGGAATCCCGGGAACGTCCTGTAGTCAGCAGCGGAGTATATCCAGTCGAAAACACAGGGGTAATAGCAGAGGACGTCTCCACCCGCCGGGCTGAGTATATCGATCATGGCCTCACGGTCCATGGCCAGTTGCATAGCGCGACGTACCTTCACGTCATCGAAGGGAGGAACCCGGAGGTTGATGTGCACTCCGGTGACGCCAAACCCAACGGTCTCGCTTAAGAATAGCCGGTCTCCCATCGCCTCACGGATGGCCAAGTCGTCGTCACTACCGAAGCCTGGGAAGACTGCCTCCTTGTGCACCTGTCCGGTGCGGAAGGCCGCCACCCTCGAGCTGGGGTCAGTGATGATGACGTGGCGTACAACATCCAGGTAGGGGCGTGGCTGATCATAGTAAGTAGGGTTGCGCTCTACCTCCCAGGAAATGCCCCTTCGGTATTCCTTCAGCGTGAACGGCCCAGCGCCTATGACCTCTTCCAGCGTTGGCTCACGTCCCGGATCAGAGCCAAAATCAATGTCCTCCAGGATGGACTTCTTCTGTATCGTTATCCAGGGGGAAGCCACACACCCCAGGAAGGCTACGGCGGGGGCCTTTAGAGTGACCTCGAGAGTGTCTGCATCTATCGCCTTGGCTCCACCTTGCTCCATGAAGTCACGGATGCAGCCAGAGCGTGGCGACGTAATGCTGTTGGGGAGGTCAATAAAGCGATTGAGCGAGTAGGCCATATCATCCGCAGTGAGCGGGTCACCATCGCTGTAAGTGACACCGTCCCTCACGCCGAAGGTGAAAACTTTCCCGGTCGAATCAACCTCAAAGGAGTCGGCCAGGTCCGGAGCAATGTCTACCCAGGTCCGGGTATCGTACTGGTAGATGCTCGGATGTATGTGCACCATATAGGAAAGCTCGGCAACCGAGCTGTTGCGGTGAGCGTCAGTATGCCCAATGTCGAAGGCAGCCAGGAGAATCAAAGTGCCTCCCGTCTGAATCTGCTCGGGAGATGGCGTAGGCGTGGAGCGTGCTCCAGGCTGAAGAACCGCACTCACCGGGGTGGATACAGGAGCAACACTAGCAGGCATAGCTGTGGGTGCCGTTTCCGGCTGCTGCGGTTGGGCCGGAGCGCCAGCCTGCGACCCGGTGGCGGTAGCGGCCGATGCCGGTTGCTGAGGTTGAGCTGGTGCATCAGGCTCATCCGCCGAGGAACACGACATAAAGACTAAAGCCAGGGCAATTGCGATGATCCCCAATAACGTAGGATATTTCTTCCTCTGTGTCATCGTTTCCTCCACATCTATTCTTAAGTTATTAGATTGATCCAATTTCCTCAGATTCTTCTTGAAAAGGAACATTTACCAGTTGGGCGCTCGCTTCTCCCGGAACGCACGGAATCCTTCGGCGGCCTCTCCCGAATTCAGATTGGCCGCGCGAGTGTAGCCCACATACTCCATCGCGTCTTCCAGGTTAAGGTTCAGCCCTTTGTAGATGGCCTTCTTAGCATACTTCATGGCATTGGGTGGGCGCGTAGCAAGCTCCTGGGCAAACTTCATGGCTTCGTCCATAAGCTGGTCGTGGGGGACTACTCTGGATACCAGATGCAGTCGGAGGGCCTCATCTGCGTCAATGGTGTCAGCCGCGAAGATATGATAGATGGCCTCGCCCAGACCAATAAGTCGTGGCAAGTACCATGTCTCGCCACTGGTGACCAGGGCACGGCGAAGATAAACGTGGTGGAAAAGGGCCTGGTTGGACGCTATGCGAATGTCACAGGCAAGAGCCAGAACGTATCCCATGCCCGCGCAAGCACCGTTGATCGCGCCAATGACCGGCTTTTCCACAATCGACTTGAGCATCCGAGGAGCGGGGCTAGCAAGCCCTGGTGTAGCTCCGGGATCTTCCTGGGCCTCTCCCATGTGGGTCACGTCTGCGCCGGAGGTAAACCCGCGACCCGTGCCGGTGATTATCATTACCTTGAGCGATTTATCAGCGTTAAAGCCCCTCCAGGCGTCGTACATCTCTTGCGTGGTTTGGGAGCGCATAGCGTTGAGCTTCTCGGGCCTGTTCAACCTGCATATGGCCACTGGGCCGTCCGTCTCCCATACAATATCTTCGTAGTCAGCCATAGTTCGCTCCTTAATGATTATGAATGGCAGCTTTCTAGCGGTATGAATGTACCATTGGGGTTATCACATTGCAACCCCCTGAATATCGGAACTAATGGCTAATAGCAGTAGTTTGTTGTTGGGCATAGAGATAAATCCCATGGCCTGCCCACAGCCAGTCAAGCAGCACTTGCAATGGCGCTGGTGGGGGTTTGTCCGACCACGCTCGCCAGTAGCACATAAGCCCCGACAAGCCGAGGGTCTTCGACATGCAGTATGGCTCCAGCCATGCCCTCATCCTTCTCAACGCAACTGGCCAGCTGAACTGAGGCCTTTCCTTTTTCCCCCGACTCCTGCGTCGCAGCGGGCATAGTGGTCATCTCCTCTACATCCAT
>JAPUKM010000090.1 GCA_027295645.1 Chloroflexota bacterium
TCCTCCATTCTGGAATCCACCGTCCCGGTCTTTGTTAACGAAGGCCGCGTAGTCCGACGCATGGGCAGCCAGCATCCACTGGCCTACCCCAGCAGGATATTCACGTGCCAAGACGGGTACTGGACCACCAATCTGAACAACGCGGCGCTGTGGAACTCGCTCGTCGCCTGGGTAGTCACCGACGGGGTTGGCGTTGAGGAGCTGACTCAACCCGAGTATGAGGACCTGGCTACCCGCCGCTTGCCCGAAAACGACAAGAAGATCACTCCGCTCCTGAATGAATGGGGCATGCTGCACACCAAGGAGTGGATATTCCATGACGGGCAAGAGCGCCGTCTCCCGGTGGCGCCAGCGAGCACAATCGAAGATGTGGTCCATGACCCCCATCTGGAGGCTCGCGAATACTTCACTGAAATTGAGCACCCCGAACTGGGCACGTTGAAATATCCCGGTGCTCCCTATAAGTTCCATGCAACGTACGTTGGAGCAAAGCGTCCGGCCCCCCTGGTGGGCCAGCACAACCAGGAGGTCTACGGCGAGCTGGGGATTTCCGAGAAGGAGCTGGCCGACTTTGGAAAGGCCGGCGTCATCTAGGCCGCGCTTCAGAAGGTCAATATGTCGAAACTACCCTTGGAAGGTATACGAGTCATCGATTTCAGTTGGGTGCTGGCCGGGCCTTTCGCGACCAGGATACTGGGAGATATGGGCGCCCAGGTGATCAAGATCGAGTCCAAGCGGAAGATCGACGGCCTTCGCGCCTACGGCCCCTGGCGCGGGGAGCCCACGGAGCCTGAGATAGGGTGCGGCCTCTTCGACCTCTACAATCGAAACAAGCTGTCAATCGCCCTCGACCTGACCACGCCCGGTGGCTTGGAGATCTGCAAGCGCCTGATCGGTATCGGCGACATAGTCGTCGAAAACTACAGTGTACGGGGGATGAAGAAGTTCGGGCTGGAGTATCCGGTGCTCCAGGAGATAAACCCGGGCATCATCATGATAAGCATGGCAGGCATGGGGCAGACCGGCCCCTACCGCGAGTACATCAGCTTTGGCCCTACCCTTCAGGCCCTCAGCGGCATGAGTGTGCTGGTGGGCTCCCCGGACGGTGAGCCGGTCGGCATCGGGAACTCCTATCCCGACCATACCGCGGCTGTCCACGCCGGCATCGCAGTGCTTGCGGCGCTTGAGCTTCGAGAGAGTACCGGGAAGGGGCAGCATATCGACCTTAGCCAGTATGAAAGCGTGGTCGGTCTGCTGGGCCCCCAGGTCATGGACTATGTGGCGAACGGCCGCGTCCCGCAGCGGATGGGCAATCGCCTGCCGTCGGCCTCTCCGCACGGCTGCTACCGCTGCAAGGGCGACGACCGGTGGTGTGTCATCTCCGTGTTCACCGACGCGGAATGGCAGAGCCTCTGCGATGTCATGGGCACTCCAGGGTTGTCCAAGGAGCCCAAGTTCGCCACCGTGCAGGATAGGGTCAACAACAATGATGAGCTGGACAGGCTGGTGGAAGCCTGGACGGTGCAGCATCCGCCAGAGGAGGTAATGGAGAGGCTTCAAAAAGCCGGCGTGGCGGCGGGGATGGTGCAGAACATAGAGGACCTCATGCTACGCGACCCCCAGATAAAGGCCAGGGGCTTCTACCAGGAGGTGGAGCATCCGGTTACGGGGATAAGCGCACTGGAGGGTTTGCCCTTCCAATTCTCGGAGCTCTCCTGGAGCATGCGTAGGCCCGCCCCCATGCTGGGTGAGCATACCCAGCAGGTGCTAACCGAGATACTCGATATGCCGGAAGAGGAGATCGAACGCTTTGCCCTGGAGGGCGTGTTCGAGTAGAGACCGGGTATCCGCTGACGTAGACCTCTGGATGCCGCTCGATACCCTGTTCCCAGCCGCTCGACAGCAGTCTCCCCCTGCCACCACCTCCTTCCCCATCAGCCGCCTCGTACCCTATCCTCATCGTATGAAGGCAACGCATACGGCCAGCACTCCAGGCAGCCGGTGCCGCCCTTACGAAACCCCGATTCGTTTCCCGGAAAAGCTTCCCCCTCCAGATAGAGCTCAGATAGCACGGGTTGACATAACATGGAAACGAATCGGCCCGCCTTACCCCCTCACCACGGGCTCTGACCTTTCTTGACGGTGCCATGGCCGTATGACAAACTGAGGCCCCTTGTATTGGGGAGCACTCATGTCCAAGCCCGTCGACAACGTCCTGGATCTGATCGGCAATACGCCGCTGCTCTCCCTGACATCCCTCGCTGAACCGGGCTCGGCGCAGCTCCTGGGAAAGCTGGAGGCGAGAAACCCCAGCGGAAGCGTCAAGGACCGCGCCGTCCTGGCCATGATGGAGGACGCCGATGCCAGGGGAGTCCTGAAGCCCGGCTACACCATCGTTGAGGCCACCGGCGGCAACTTTGGGATCGCCATTGCCATGGTGGGCTCGGCCAAGGGCCATCCGGTCACTATCGTGCTGCCGGAAGGGACGCCTCTTCCGCTGCTACGGCTCCTCGGCCAGCTGGGCGCAGCGGTACATGAGACTCCCGCTGACCTGGGCATGGCCGGTGCGCGCAAGACCGCGGAGCTTCTGGTACAGGAGAAGGAGGACTACGTCAGCCTCAATCCGTTCGACAATCCGGCGAATACAACGGCACACCGAGAGGGCACGGCCCAGGAGATTCTCAGGGACACGAACGGCAGTATTGACGCCTTTGTGGCCGGCGTAGGCACCGCGGGGACCATCTCCGGCGTCGGCGAGGCGCTGAGGGCGGCCAACTCATCTGTGCTGGTGGTGGCCGTAGAGCCTGCCTCCTCGCCCCTTCTCAGCCGGGGCCGGGCAGCCGAGCACGGCATCCCCGGCATCGGCGCCGACTTCGTCCCCGCTATCCTCCGGCGAGACCTGATCGACGAGGTGGTCGCGGTGACCGACGAGCAGGCGAAGGACACCACCGCGCGACTGGCCAGAGAGGCCGGCCTTCTGGTGGGTATCTCGTCAGGTGCCAACGTCTTCGCCAGCCTTGAGATAGCCCGGCGACTCGGTCCGGACAGGGTGGTGGTGAC
>JAPUKM010000091.1 GCA_027295645.1 Chloroflexota bacterium
TCCTAGGCATCCTGGCCGCGGTGGTGGTCCCCAACGTGGGCCGCTTCCTGGGCTCCGGTAAGACCGAGTCCGCGGACACCGAGTACCAGAACATCCTCACCGCAACTCAGGCCATGATGACGGACAACAGCGTGTCCGCACTCCCCAACGTGGTGTCTGCCGACACCGCGCCCTGCACCACCGGTACTCAGGACATGACGGCCTTCCCGGACGACACCACCACCGCCGTAAACAAGGTGCCCTTCTTAGGCGGTACCGCGGGTGCGGCCGACCTGGTCGGCTTCATCCTGTTCGGCCACGACATCGTCATGGATAACGCGGCCACCGGCCTGGTCAACTACACCTCCAGCGGGACGGCCAACCAGTGCTACACGGTGACCGCCGACGGCACTGTCACCCAGTACGACACTGCTGGAACCCTGACCAACGGGTAACCGAAGACAGCAGACGGTAAAGAGAGCCCCCGGCGGTTGCCGGGGGCTCTCTTTACGTTCAGCCAGCTGCGCGCCGGGTCACTCTGTTCTAGCTAACTCCACCACACGGGCAGCGGTAATGGAGAAGCTGCCCGGCCCGGTGCTGACCGATCTATACTCCACCGAGTCAAAGAAGGGCCGGAAGACGCCGTTGTCGTCCGTCTCTCCGGCGTTCCGCAGGTTGGTAACCAGAGCGATAGCCTCAAGGGGGCCGGCGGCCTCCCCAGACACGGTGACACTGTTCCTGGCCAGCCTGAACGACCGAAACTCCACGCCGGATGGAGCCAGACCCTGGAGCAGCTGGAATGTCTGGGTGACGTCCCCGCGCCTAGCAATCAACTCATTGTAACTGGTGACCTCGCTAGCCTGATTGGTTCGCTCCTTCTGCCCGACCAGCAAAATCTGTACCCGGCCGCTGATCACGTTCTGCTCATCTCGCAGGTCGGAGGTTACCGCCGAGGCGTCCGCGGCGGCACCCATCAGCATCAAGGCAAGGGCCAGACCCGCCATGACACCAAGCGCAAACAGCAGCCGAGGCGGATTGGGCTTCCACCAGGGGATGGTTCGGGGGATGAGGTTCAGGTGTATGGGCTGCACCCCAGTATGAACTTCATTCTCAGCGGTGGTGTCCTTGGAATCTTGCAGCAATTCAAGGGCGAGTCCAATGGCAACAGCGTACTGGACCGTCGGCAGATGGGGCGGGTACTCTATGGGCGGATCGAAGGGCTCTATTGGAAAGGCAAGTCGGGATTTTACGGTCTCAACCAGGATGGGGTGGTCAGCCATTGAGCCAAGGAGAAATAGCGGGGTCTCTCCCGGAACCCACAGCGAGGTGTGATTGTCAAGGTAGTAGTTGACCGTCTGCTCCACGATTCGAGTCACCTGATCCGCCAGTTCCTCTGGGGGGAGATCCCTGGGCTGGGCCACGGTGCGCATGATCTTAGGGACGCCGTCCACCACCACCACGACATCCATACTGGTCGGCTCTGCGTTGACAATGATGGCCAGCGACCGGTTCACGGCTCGGGTGAGGGCCACCGTTTTGGTCTCCATGATCTGGGGATTGATGCCCGCCGAGTGGAGCGCGGCAAGATGAGTATCCACCAGGGAGGCGGGAATGGCCTGAATCAGCACCTCCTGTCCCGTTTCGTTGGGGGGCATAAGTTGCCACTCAAGCCTGACATCCTCCAGCGGTATAGCATCGCGCGCCAATCCAGGGACGGCCCGGCGGGCCTCCCGCTCGGTCTGTGGAGGCAGGGAGAGGATCTGACTGGTGGAGTAGAGCCCGCTCATACTGGCCGCGACCTGACCAGTCCGAACGCCGCTGGACCGCACAAGATTGCGGATCTGGGCCCCCAGGGCCTCCGGGTCCGCCACTACGCCATCGCGTACAGTGTTCGGATCTAAGGTGGCGCTGGCCCAACGCTCCACGCGGCGTTCGTTGATCTCCAACAAGCGGATGGAGCGGCTATCCACATCTACTGCAACAATCTGGCTAGCCAAACCTTATACGGCCCCTTTTAACTGGCATGGGTGTAGACGGTGAACTCCATAGTCAATGTGCCGCTCGCCAGCGCACTGATTGAGGCGCTGTTCACTATCAGTGTCTCGATCAACTCCTGGGTCTCGTCCATATCCAGGAGGAAGCCCAGTATCCCCTGGCGGAGGCCGGACACTGAGGCCTGAAAGGTTAATGCACGGTAAGTCTTACTTCCCAACTGCTCCTCGTCCTCGCCGGTAAAGGAAGTGGTTATGGAGACGTCGTTGCGCTCAGCGATGGCCAGGATATCCTGGAAGACATCCGTCTCCCGGAGGCTTGCTGGTGGGATCGCCTCTGCAATGCGATCGTATTCTCCGGCCACCTGCTCGCCCCTCGCCTCCGCCCTATTGACTATAGACCTCTGTTGATCGATCTGCGTTCGCAACCCTGACTGAGAGGACTGTGACAGGAACCAGCCGGCACCGATCAATAGGTAGAACACCACGAACAATCCCGCCACAGCCAGGGCGACCATTTGCAGCCTGAGGTACGGGGCCAGGATCTCCGACACTCGCTCAAGCACGGCTTCTCCCATCAGTCTCCCCAAACAGGGAACCCATAAGAAGTATAGTGGCAGGCGCAAGCCCTGCCACTATACGCCTGTTTCAGCTAACAGACGAGAGGACGGCGCAGCGTGAGACGGGCATGCTGAACACTGTTCAACAGGGGTGATCTGGGTTGGGTGATCGTCCGAGAATTGCTCTATGGTTTCTCTATCTGTGCTTTTTCCAGTGATGGGACTTGACCTTCATACCGGCCGATACAATCTCTACGTTGGTGTAGAGGGTTGTGAGGGCCGTTTCCACCTTAAAGTCGAAGTCGGGCACGATCGTCCCGCCGGTCGGCCAGGAATAGACATCATCCAGGCTTTTGAGACCCCGGTTGCCGCCAAACAAATCCGAATCCTTGAGCTTAACAATGAATTCGTTGTAGTAGGACCCGGACTGAGTCAATGTGACGAGGGTTTGGAACGTCTGCGTGTAGGTGGTTCCGAGAGGCATGGGGTAGTCGTGGCACAGGGCAAGGCCGGGGTTGAACCCGTTGTCGCTGGAATCGTTGTGCCACTTCAGCTTCAACCGGCCGTCCGGCTCCGTACTAATGTCCGGCTCAAGGTCGCAGATGTTGTACCCGGCCGGGCTCCCAAAGTTCGCATTGTCAGGCGAGTAGGTGGGGCAGGTGGCGGGCGGATTTGCCCAAGAAGAGCACGGCGTAGTTGCACTACCAACAACGTAGGAGAAGCCCAGAGGCAGGTAGTCCTCTATTTTATCGGCCCTATCAAATGCCAAGATATCGTCGTTGGTGAACGTAATGTGGTAGGTTACGAAGGTCGGCACCCCTGGAAAGATGACGAGCGGGTCCGCGGTCTTGGATGTCGTCAAGCCGCCCCCCGGGCACCCACTATAGGCAGGCGTCCCCACTGTCACGGGTGCGGTCATGCCAGTCTGTTCATCTACTTTGGATTTCAACTGGGCCAGGTTGCAGTAGCGGGTGTCGTCGTCAAGGGTCGCCGTAGCTTGAAAAGTGAGCGCCCGTTTTTCGCCATGCTCGAAATCAAGTGTTGGCGAAAGCTTCCACTCGATTTTCCAGTATCCGGGCAAATACTCCGCTTTTCTCAGCCTCGGTCGTCGGTTCAGGTCGTTGGTGTCCTCAAGGGAGCGGAATGGCGCGGTGTAAGCCGTTGCCGAGTCTTCTGCGGAATCGCTGATACGCCAGCCGTAGTTCGTCGTGCCGTCCACCCAGGCCTGGATGTCCGGTTCCAGGTCTACCCATTTGACGCACTTCTTTCCTGGATCAGTGACCACGCTCTCTGTGGCTGCCGCCGCAACCGTCGGCTGATTTGACCACATGATGACGTTATCCTGCCAGGGCCCTGTTACCAGGTGCGCGTCATATGTCCGGGTAATATCCAGGTTACTCGGAGCGCACAGCTCCAACTCGGCATCGATTATGGTGGTGCCGGCCGATATTTCTGAGACGTCAAACCACAAGAAGGCCCGTATGTTGTCTGCGAGACTCGACTGGACCTGCAACGTCGTGTCGGCGCCAAACTTGGTGTTGGCGGCGGCCTCCTTCACCATGGCGTCTTCCACGGCGTATCTCACCGCCGATCTCGGTATCTCCGTGAGTTTTACCGGCTCACTCAGGACACTCAGGTCATCGTCGTTGAATGGGACACCGTCTAGAACGCTGGAATCCGCCACGTAAAAGAACCCAATGTCGAGCCCATCCTTGATATTTGACACCGGCACGAACGCCACGTCGTCAGATTCCAGCCGCTGCATCGTTATCGTGAAGTTGAACAGCATAGCCGTACTTGCAGGGACCGCATCACAGTCCACCAAATCGAGCGTCCCGGCATCCTGGCAAACTACGGTCTTCGTTGGCTTGACCATGTGGTCCTTGGCCGGGCTAACATCGCCCAACTCGCCTTCTGTGGCCTGTACGACGATACTGGTGCAGGCGTCCACATCATTAACGTTGATACAGAGATCGTTCGGGTCTGACTCCA
>JAPUKM010000092.1 GCA_027295645.1 Chloroflexota bacterium
CATGGAGCCTACGATGGCCTCAGCCGTACCCTGCTGCCACCACGACTCCGTTTCATGGTCCCACATGATCATGTTGCTCTGGCGCAGAAGCCCGGAGACCCCGAAGGTGAAGACCCGCCCATCGACCTCCCGATCAAATACCAGGGCCGTGTTACACAGCGGACACCACGTAACCGCGATCGGCCTCCCTCCAACGACATCGTCCACGATCTCGTGCGACATGAGGCTGTCCAGGGGATAGGCCCGCACATCGTCGCCTATTTGGACCACAATCACCGGCTCCAGCTCTATCATCCACTCGTTTGCCCGGTCTATGCCCACAAACACAGGGTCGTAGATGGGCGGGATACCGTCGCGGGGAGGCCCACCCGATATGATCTCGTCGAAGGAGACCGTCCTCTTCGAGAAGTCTGTCTTCCAGTGACTGCCGAAGTAGCGGCGCGCCAGCTCCACCTCAAACTCCTCAGGCGTCAGGAGGGCGTCTTGAGTTGCCAATGGCGGGATGGTGGCCGCGGGCTCCGGCTCAAGCGTTGGCAACGTCACCTGGCCGCCGGACTCAATGCCCGCCGTGGGTGTGGGCGATGGCACCGGTGTGGGCGTGGCGGTCGGCTCAGGCGCAGGCGTAGGGTCCGACCCGCCGCCGCAGGCCACCACCAGGAAGGGCACCGCCGCCAGGGCCAGGGCTGCAACAATTTTTGACCGACCGAAAGGCATCTCCACCCCACATGAGTTACTGATTGCTAACTACAAGGTTAGATTATAGGAGTGGGGAAAGGATGCAACTCCTACAGCCCCACCGCCTGGCCGTCGCCGCGCGGGTCGGAGGCGCCCGTCATGGCTCCGGACTGTTGGTCTATCTGGATCAGCTGGACAGCGCCGGGGTTCACATCGCCCGGCCAGTCCAGCACCGCGTGACCCCGGGCCGCCAGCCCCTTCCACACCTCCGGTGGCATCCCCTCCTCCAGCAACACTTCGAACGGGTCGTCCAGACCCGGAGGGTCGCTGCCCGGCCTGCTGAACCAGCGGGGAGCCTCCACCAGCGTCTGCGGGGAGATCCCCTGGTCGATGACTCCCGTGATCACCTGGAGGTTGGCCTGTACCTGCAGATCGGCCCCGGGGGTCCCACCCACCAGAAGGGGTTTGCCCTCCCTGAACACTATGTAGGCGTTGAGGGTGTGCATGGGCCGCTTTCCAGGGGCCATACCGTTCGGATGGCCCTCCTCCAGGCGGAACCCCCGCTGCCTGTTGTTGAGCAGAATACCCGTATCCCCGGCCACAAAGGCCGAGCCCCATGGCGCATAGACGCTGTGGATGAAGGAGACGGCGTTGCCCTCGCCATCGACGACGCAGAAGTAGCTGGTGTCTGTCCCCAGGGCCACCAGGTCCGCTGGCTCAACCCTTCCCGCCGCGCGCTTCGGATCGATGTGCGCCCGCCGACGGGCGGCGTGCTCCTTGGAGAGCAGCCTCTCCAAGGGCACGGATTCGACCAGCGGGTCGGCAAGGTACCGGTTCCGGTCGGCGAAGGCCAGTTTCTTGGCCTCGATCATCAGGTGGAGCCCCTCCGGGCTGAGGAAGCCCAGGCTGGCCGGGTCGTAACCCTCCATGATATTAAGCATCTCCAGCAGGATGGCCCCCTGGGACGGTGGCCGGTTCTCCGCCACCAGGTAGCCTCGGTAGGTTGTGGTCAGCGGCTCGTACAGCTCCGCCCGCCCCGCCGCAATCGTGGCCTCATAGATGAGGCCTCCCGCCTCCTGGAGCGCCCTGGCGATATCCCTGGCGAGCGCACCCCTATAGAACTCCTCCGCACCCCCTTCGGCGATTCGGCGAAGCGTTCTGCCGAGGCTCTTATTGGTAAAGAGGTCCCCGGTGCCGTACGGATTTCCGTTGTTCAGAAAGGTTGATGCCGCCGACGGCGACTCGGCGAGCCGCCCCGCGCCGTGAACGAAGTCGCGGCCGATACCGGGTGGCAGAGAAAACCCCTCCTCCGCATAGCCGATGGCCGGCTCCAGCAACGCGCCCAGCGGGCGAGTTCCGAAGGTGTCGCCAATGAGCTGGTACGCGGCCACCTCTCCAGGTGGAGAGGCCGCCAGAGGTCCGCTGAAGGGCACGAAGGCGTGCCCGAGGCCTTTGTAGAATGCCGTGGTTGCTCCCGCGGGCGCGGGCCCGGCGGAGGTCAAGCCGTACGCCTTGCCGGTGGCGGCATGGTAGAGGACCGCGAACGCCTCGCCACCGATGCCGCATCGCGCGGGCATGGTGACGCACTCCACCGCGGCCACGGCAATCGCAGCGTCGAAAGCGTTCCCCCCGTCGGCCAGCACGCGCCTGCCCGCTGACCCCGCCAGAGGCGATGCGGAGCAGACCAGCCCCCTGGTGCTCACAACCGGCATAGCCAAAGCAAGCCTCCCTCTCTTACGTGTCTGAGGCTTTGCATTGTAGGCGGCTACATATGGGGGATGTCAATGCATTGCCGCAGCCCCGCAGCGCCGCTACAATAAACACGTTCCGCAATAGCTCAATGGTAGAGCCCCGACCTGTCGGGATTAACCGGCGGA
>JAPUKM010000093.1 GCA_027295645.1 Chloroflexota bacterium
TGACCGACGAGCAGGCGAAGGACACCACCGCGCGACTGGCCAGAGAGGCCGGCCTTCTGGTGGGTATCTCGTCAGGTGCCAACGTCTTCGCCAGCCTTGAGATAGCCCGGCGACTCGGTCCGGACAGGGTGGTGGTGACCATACTGCCGGACACGGGCCAGTGGTACGTTTAGAAGCTGCGGCCACCGCCCATCTACTCTGCTACAATGAATTTGAGTTCCCATGTCCATCCAAGGGAAGGAGCCATGGAGCGGGAGACCATCAGGCTGACCAGCCTGGCTAGCTGCGCAGGTTGAGCCTCTAAGTTCAGTCCAGAGGATCTGGACCAGGTGCTCAGCCAGCTACCCAAGGTGACCGACCCGAACCTGCTGGTCGGGACGGAGACGGGCGATGACGCTGCCGTGTATCGCCTGCGGGACGACCTTGCCCTAGTGCAGACGGTGGACTTCTTCCCGCCCATCGTTGACGACCCCTACCGTTTCGGGACCATAGCAGCAGCCAACGCCCTCAGCGATATCTATGCCATGGGGGCCACCCCTCTTCTGGGGCTGAACATCGTTGCATACCCCATAGACCTTCCCAAAGAGTTCCTGGTCAAGATCCTCCAGGGAGGCTACGACAAGGCAGCCGAGGCGGGGCTGCTGATCGTGGGAGGCCACACCATCGACGACAAGGAGCCCAAGTACGGCCTGGCGGTGACCGGCCTGTTGCGGCCTGGAGAGCAGGTGACCAATGCGGGGGCCCAGGAGGGCGACCTGCTGGTCCTGACCAAACCCATAGGCACGGGGATCATCACCACCGCTGGCAAGAATGATGAGGTTGATGAGCAGGTGCTGGCGGGTGCCCTTGAGTCCATGGAGACGCTGAACCGGGGCGCCAGTGCGGCGATGCTGCACACGGGCGTCCACGCCTGCACCGATGTCACCGGCTTTGGACTGCTGGGCCACCTCCACGGCATGGCCCTTGGAAGCGGCGTTGGGGCGGAGGTGCGCCTCTCCCAGGTGCCCCTGCTGCCGGGCACTTGGGAGCTTGCGCAACGGGGGATAGCCCCGGATGGCACCCGCCGCAACCTGAAGTCCCTGATCCCCCACGTGCGGTGGGACCCATCGCTGTCGGAGGAGGCCAAGGTGGTCCTCAGCGATGCCCAGACATCAGGCGGCCTCCTTATCGCTGTGGCCCCTGAGAGGGAGCAACATCTGATGGACCAGATGACCGGCCATGCCGTCAGCGGAGCCGTGGTCATCGGACGGATCATCAAGGAGACCCCGGGAGTCATTCACGTCCTCCCGTGACCGGAACGACCGCGCCATGCTGGAACTGGAGCGGCGGTACGCTGATGAGATCGTCGCCCACGCCTTGGAGGAGTACCCCAACGAGTGCTGCGGTATCCTTGCGGGTCAGGATGGCCGCGTGACCAGGCTGTACCGCATGACCAATACGGAGCACAGCCCCTACCGGTATAGCATGGATCCGAAGGAGTTGCTCAATGTTAACCAGGAGATAGATGACAGCCGCTGGGAGCTGCTGGCCATCTACCACTCCCACACCCACACGGAGGCCTACCCCTCGGCAACAGATGTACGGATGGCCACCTGGCCTGACGGCACATCCATCTGGCCGGAGGCCTACTACATCCTGGTCTCTCTGATGGACAAGAGCAGTCCCGCAATACGTGCCTTCCGCATCAAGGACGGCACCATCAGCGAAGAGGATCTCCGCATCGTCTGAGAGTACTACGCCTGACACTCCCACCCCGGTGACCGTTTCTATCTGTGAAGTCACCAAGGAGGAGTATCATGGCAAAATGGATTCAGGGTCTACTCATAGCGCTGCTGGCGGTATTCGTTACAGGAACCTTCGCCTTCGCCGGCGGCAGCGCCTCTCCCAGCCCGCAGGAGGGCGACGCCGAGGCCACCAGCCCAGGCTGGCTGGGTATCTCGATTATCGATATCAATGAGAGGGTGGTTGACCACTTCAACCTCACCGTGGACTCAGGGGTGGTGATCGCACGGGTGGCTGACGACGGCCCGGGCGGCACCGCTGGACTCCAGGTTGGCGATGTCATCCTGGCCATCGACGGTGTCGAGGTCGCCACCGTGGACCAGGTGATAGACACCATACGCGCCACCGCTCCCGGGACCACGGTCACCATCACCGTACTCCGTGACGGCGTTGAGATGGACATACCCGTGGTCGTGGGAGAGCACCCGAAGCCGCGGGTCAATAAGGACCCCGCACTCCGCTATCTCCAACGGCTTCTCACCCCGGCATTGCTGCGGAGCCTCATTCACGCCGACTACGAACTGCTTGGCGAGGACGGCCAGGTGGTCACCGTTGGCCTTACTCTGGGAGAGGTGCAGGAGACCACGGACTCCGGGCTGCTCACCATAACCCGCAGGGATGACGTGGATGCCCAGTTCCAGACCACCACGGATACCTACATCGCCATAGGGCGGCATCCCATCAAGCTGGTGGGGTTCATCGAAGGGACGACTGTTCTAGTGGTGGAGAAGGACGGCGAGGTGGCGGCGGTGGTCGGCGGGTTGCAGGAGCTGCTGAAGCGTCCCCAACCCAAACAGCACCGGGCAAAGCCCTCCCGTCCGGCCACTCCTCCGGCGCTCGCTTTCCCACGCAGCGAACTGGGCAAGCGGCTCCAGGAGCTGGCCCCGGGGCCGGAGGTCCGCAAACAGCTCCGCCGGCTGGGCCCCGAGCTGAGTGAGCAGCTGGAGCGGTATCGGGACTTCCTGCGAGAGCCCTTCGCTCTCCCGGAGCAGGACACCACAACCAGCGCTCCAGCGCCTGCGCCCCAGCTCGACGATGCGGTGGTGACAGCGTAACCGCCGGATACAGCTGGCACAGGAGGCCCCGACAGGTCGGGGCCTCCTTGCTGTTTGTCTTCTACGGCACGGCAACCAGGTCGGCCACGATGCCGCCCATCTCGACCGTGCTCACCGGCCTATCCCCCGGCGTCCCGATGTCCGGCGTCCGGTAGCCGTCGGAGAGGGCGCGGTCCACCGCGTGCTCAACGGCATCGGCCTCTTTGGGCAGCCCCAGAGAGTATCTGAGCATCATGGCCACGGAGAGGATGGTGGCCAGCGGGTTGGCCTTCCCCTGCCCGGCGATGTCGGGTGCAGACCCGTGGATCGGTTCGTACATGCCGCGGGCACGGCGTCGCCTACCCGTCGCCGACGGCACCGCCGCCAGGCTTGCGGAGGGGAGCATGCCCATGGAGCCGGCCAGGGCCGCCGCCTCGTCGGTCAGGATGTCTCCGAAGGTATTCTCGGTGACCATGACATCGAAGCGGCGGGGGTTGAGGATGAGCTGCATGGCGCAGGTGTCCACCAGCATGTGCTCCAGGGTCACATCCGGGTACTCGGGCACAAGCTCCGTGGCGATCTCCCGCCACAGCCGGGAGCTCTCCAGCACGTTGGCCTTGTCCACCGAGGTGAGCCGCTTCGACCGGCCCCTTGCCAGCTCGAACCCCACACGGAGGATGCGCTCTATCTCCTTCTCCGTGTACCGGAGGGTATCCACGCCACGCCGGCCCCGCTGAGTGGCCCACCGACGCTTGGGCTGGCCGAAGTAGAGGCCGCCGGTCAGCTCCCGCACCACCACCAGGTCTACCCCCTCCAGAACGGACGCTTTTATAGAGCTTGAGCCGGCCAGGACCGGGTTCACCCGCATGGGCCTGATGTTTGCGAAGAGGCGCAGGCCCTTGCGAAGGGCCAGCAGCCCCTGCTCGGGCCGCACCGGGGCGCTGGGGTCGTCCCACTTGGGGCCGCCCACAGCGCCGAAGAGGATGGCGTCGGCGCCCTTACAGAGCTGGACGGTCTCCTCCCGCAGGGGCGTCCCGTGGGCGTCGATGGAGCAACCG
>JAPUKM010000094.1 GCA_027295645.1 Chloroflexota bacterium
CGCAGCGGCCACCGCCCCCGCCACGAAGGCCCACCGGAAGTCGATGGCTCCGGTCATATGCAGCACAGCCACAACCGCCAGTGCCGCCGCCACCATGGCCGTGCTACCTGAGAGCGACTTCCCGAAAACCGGGCCTCGCCGGAGCCTGATGCCAACCATGGCCGCAACAGGGTCTCCCAGGGCCATGAACAGAACGGCCATCACTGCTATCTCCATATCGTTGTGGAAGAGGGCAAAGGTGCCAAGCATGCCCACCAGGCCGTAGGTGGCTCCGACGATGCTATGCCTCTCTTCGCTTCGCATCAGCGGGGCCAGCATACGCACGAACACACGGTTGATGGGCGGCACGAGAAGTCTGGCCGTATCACCCACCACCGCGATCACTGAAGAGAGCAGAAGCAGCACAAAGAAGGGCCGCGCCTCTAGAATGAGTGCCAGCACAGGGAACAGTGCGCCCGCCGACATGTGGAACAGCCGCCGTTCCAGGTGTATCGCGCCTCTCCCCCGAACGACAACCTCGGTTGGTTCGTCGGCGGCTTCGTATGGGGTCATGCTTCAGCCCATATGTGATGCGACGGAACGATGGTTAGAACCGGAGAAAGATGGTATCGGTCGCCTCCCAGAGGACAAGCTCCGGGTCCAGCTCTTTGGGAACCTCAAAGATAACCCACCCGGTCAACTCGCAATTCTGCAACGGCTCTCCACACCTGTTGGGAAGCTCCACCTCTCCCCACAGGAAGGGAGCAAAGGCGTTCTCATCGGGGAGAGCATCGGGGACCTCCTCCCGCTGCTTCCGGAAGTCGATAGGGAAGTACTCTGTCCTATCCCTGTCTCTGAGCTTCATGGCATCCTCATCAATGGATAAGAATACGATGCTGGACTCCCTGTTCCTGACCTCCAACTTAACGACAGCCAGCTCCCAATCCTGTTGGGTTGGCCGGATGACATAGTGGCTGTCTCCCTCAGAGAATTGGACCTCCGCAGTCCGGTCCAGATCGGTCACACGCATCACCAGGGCCTGGCCAAAGCTCCAGTCGGTGCCCTTTGATCCGCCGCTGCAACCTGCCATAAACAGCGTCAGCACGCCAATGACGGCTACTATCCAGGAATATCTTTTTCGTGTCATTACTGCAGACCAGTCTACCAGGTCATGCACCTGGTGAGGCAACAGACCCGCTCAGCACCGGTTCGCTCCTGAGCCGGGCGATGAGCTCCGGAAGCAGGCTGAGCACACGCTCCATCTCCTCCTGAGTGTTGTCTCGACCGACGGTAAGACGGAGGCTGGCCTGGGCCATCTCCGCCGTCAACCCCGCGGCCACCAGGACATGGGACGGCTCCAGTGAGGCGGAGGAACAGGCGCTGCCGCTGGAAGCGGCGATTCCCGCCAGGTCCAGCCCCAGCAGGAGCGACTCACCGTCCACCCCATCAAAGGAGAAGTTGACGTTGTTGGGCAAACGCTGTGTGGGATGCCCGTTAAGATACGCCCCTTTAACGCTTTGTGTAATACGCTCAATGAGGGTATAGCTGAGCTGCCGGGTGTGCCCGCTCAGCCAGTCCCGCTCCTCAGTGGCAAGGGCCAGGGCAACGGCAGTACCGACCATGGCAGGCACGTTCTCGGTCCCTGCCCTTCGCTGGCGCTCCTGACCGCCGCCCACCTGCTGAGGCGAGAAGGGAGTCCCCCGTTTCACGTACAGGAGCCCGGCCCCCTTCGGCCCATGGAACTTGTGAGCGGAGAGGCTGAGCATATCCACGCCAAGCAGGTCCACGTTAAGGTCAAGATAGCCCGCCGCCTGCACGGCATCGGTATGGAACACAATGGTCCGGTTCAGCGCCTTTGCCCGGTCTTTGACCAGCCTGGCGGCTTCGGCCACGGGTTCGATGGTCCCGATCTCGTTATTGGCCAGCATGAGGCTGACCAGAATAGTGCGGTCTGAAATGGCGCGCTCAAGCTCGGCCAGATCGATCATGCCATACCGGTCGACCGGGAGGTAGGTCACCTCAAAGTCGATGTCCTCAAGGAAATTGCACATGTGCAGCACCGCGTGGTGCTCGATACTGGAGGTGATGATGTGGTTGCCCGTCGGGCGCAGCGCCAGCGCCGCACCGCGGAGCGCCGTGTTGTCGGATTCCGTCCCACCGCTGGTGAAGATCACCTCGCTGGCACGGCAGCCCAGCAGGTCGGCCACGCCCTCCCGAGCCTCATCCACAGCCTTCCTTGCCTCCTGGCCCAGGGCATATATGCTGGACGGATTGCCATAGCGCTCCGAGTAATACGGAAGCATGGCCTCAAGCACCTCCGGACGTATGCCGGTGGTGGCGGCATGGTCAAGATAAATCGATCTCGCTGGGTACTGAGCCATTAACGCACTCCCTCTAATCCAAGGCGCTTCGTTGGTACCGAGTACAACTCTGATTTTAGCACATGTACGGTGGCCCACCGGAGACGGGCGCAGTCATCTATCACCGTCGAGCCCCCGGCCCCAGGGCGATGCCGTAGCCTATGAGCTTGTAGACCAGCGCCGCGGCGGTGAAGGCACACGCCGCCGGCCCCTCCCTGGGCGACAGCTCCACCACGTCGAACCCCACGATACGGCGGGCGGATGCGACCTGGCGCAGCAGGTGCAACACCTGATACCAGCCCATGCCTCCGGGCACGGGGGTCCCCACGGCCGCCATAAAGGAGGGGTCGAACACGTCCAGGTCCATGCTGATGTAGACGCTGGGAGATAGAGTGCCGATCACATCCTCCACCGGGAGAGCGCCCTCATCTCCGGCGTGCGGGAAGCAAGGGGTATTGGAGCCCTCAATAAACTCCGCCTCTTCACGGCTCATGCTTCTCACACCCACCAGGACAAGGGGGCACATCTCTGATATACGGCGCGCAGCTGAGGCATGCCCCCAGGCCGTCCCCAGGTACTCCTGCCGGAGATCGGCGTGGGCATCCAGGTAGAGCACGGAGAGGTCGCTATGCTGCGATGCAAACGCCCGGACCGCCCCTATGCTCACCGAGTGGTCTCCTCCCAGCGTTGCGACCAGCTTCCTCTCCTCCGCCGCCGGGGCAACGGCCTGGGCCACCCGCGCCACCATCTTCTCCGGACTACCCATGTGAGGCTCCACCGCAGAAGCGGTGTGGATTCCCATGGAGCATGGGTCGCGCTGGAGTTCGGCGTCGTACTCCTCCAGCTCCCGGGATGCGCTGATGATGGCGTCCGGCCCCTCCCGTGCGCCCGACTTGAAGGAGGCGGTGCCATCATAGGGGACGGGAAGAACGACCGTGGCGGCCTGGTGGTAGGTGTTGCCATCCGCCTCAAGCCCAAGAAACGTAAAGGGCGAGAGCGGGAGATCAAGGCCCGGGGCCTGGGGCGGCTTCATGGGCCCGGTCATAGACGGCTCATGAGTTGAGACCGCTCCATCTCCACTTCGCGAGCTGCCGTTTCCAGGTCGGCGTACTCCAGTCCGCGGTCCAGGACCCAGCTTCGGACCGTCTCCAGTGAGAAGGTGGCGCGAAGCTCATTCAACGCTTTGTCGGCATCAAACTCCTTGCAGGAGAATACGTCTATATTGATGTATTTCCTGCTAGGGAATGTGTGGACGCTGATGTGGCTCTCCGCGATGAGCACGAAGCCGGAGAGGCCATTGTCCTTGGGCTTGCGGCCTGCGTAGGTGTACACCTGGGGAGGGGTGATCTTCGTCATGCCAATGGCGTCAGGGTACTCGTCCAGGAAGCGAAGGAGGGCGTCTGGGTCCTCCATCACCTTCACATCTCCCCCATAACCATCAACGATAAGATGCATCCGGCCCCCTCTCGAGTATCGTATCTACCTTGGCAAACAGTGGAAGATAGCATATCATTTGTTACCGTTGTCATACAACGGCTTGACGAGAGCCGTAGGCTATAGGGGATATCATCATATAAGAGGGAGTCGGTTCGGTGCCGTTCACCGTCCGTCAGGATTAGGGGGGCGGCATTGCTATGAAGCGCACCTGTGCGCTAGATAGCAATGTAAGCCGGCTCTCTCACCAAGTCGCATAGCGGGTCAAGGATATAAGAATGGCTGCAGAGCCTGTGATTGAGGTGGAGAACCTCACGAAATACTACGGGAACTTCCCCGCTATTTCCGACGTCTCCTTCACGGTTGATAAGGGCGAGATCCTGGGCTTCCTGGGCCCCAACGGGGCCGGGAAGAGCACGACGATGAAGATCCTGACCGGGTACATGCCTCCGACTGAGGGCGTGGTCCGGATAGCCGGCTACGATGTGGTGAGCCAGTCACTGGAAGCACGGAAACGCATGGGCTACCTGCCGGAGACCGTGCCTCTGTATACGGATATGACGGTTCGCGGATACCTGGGGTTCATGGGCTCTATTCGTGGGATGTCGCGAGACAGCATCCGCCGGCGCACGGGCGACGTGGTGGATATCTGCCGTCTGGGTGACTACACGGACACGCTGATCGGCAAGCTCTCCAAGGGCTTCCGGCAGAGGGTCGGCATAGCACAGGCGATTCTCCATGAGCCGGATATTCTTATCCTGGACGAGCCGACCATCGGCATTGATCCCATTCAGGTGGTGGAGACGAGACAGCTCATCAAGGACCTGGGCACGGAGCATACGGTGGTCATATCTACGCACATCCTTCCGGAGGTCAGCGCTATCTGTCAGCGGGTCGTCATCATCCATGAGGGAGAGATCGTAGCAATGGACAGCCCCGAGAACCTGGCGGAGCGCCTCCAGGCATCGGCGCAGGTGGTGGTGGATGTCCGGGGCCCCAAGGAGAAGGTGACCGCCGCTCTGCAGGGCATTGATGGCGTTCAAGGCGTGACCGTGACCCCGCTAGAGCGCGGCGCGGCCACCTACACAGTGACCAGCGGCCGTGATCAGGACATCCGAGAGGAGGTTGCCCGTCAGGTCGTCCAGCAGGGCTGGGGCCTCTTGAGGCAGGAGTCTCTATCCATGTCCTTGGAGGAGATCTTTCTACGATTGACAACCGAGGAGCCATCAAGCTGATGACAGCCCTCAGACAGGTTGGAGGCTATATCCTCATCGGTCTCTATGCTATCCAGGGAGGTCGAAACACCGCGACCATCGCCTGGAAGGAGCTGCGCACCTATTTTGCGTCTCCCGGCGCATATATCGTTGCGGCGGTGTTCCTTGCGGTCACGGGCGTCCTCTTTGTAAACAGCATCAGCGGCACATTTGCCGAAGCGTCGGTACGGGGGTTCCTGGAGCCCACCGCTCTCTTCGTGGTGCCGGTGCTGGCTCCCATCCTCTCCATGCGCCTTTTAGCAGAGGAGCAAAAGCTGGGCACTATGGAGCTTCTCCTCACCTCGCCGGTGCGAGATTACCAGGTGGTGATCGGCAAGTTTATAGCGAGCTACATCATCCTGATTCTTACGATATCGCTCACCTTCTTCTTCGTATTTCTGCTCGTCTGGAAGGGCGACCCGGATATGGGGCCAATTCTCAGTGGCTATCTGGGATTCGTGCTGTACACCGGCGCCGCACTCTCCGTGGGCATCCTTGCCTCATCGCTATCTTCCAACCAGATCGTGGCCGCTATCGTGGGGTTCGGCATTATCCTGATTCTGATCCTACTGGGCCAGGCATCGGAGCTGGTGACCGGACTCTTCTCAACCATTCTGGAAGAGGCGTCCGTGCTTGAGCATTTCAACGATTTTTCCCGCGGTGTCATCGACACCTGGCACCTGGTGTACTACCTCACCACTATTGCGACCTTCCTGTTCCTTACCGTTCGCTCGCTGGAATCTCGGAGATGGAGATAGCATGGCTGACCCCCCCGAGCAAGAGCGTGACGAGAAACAGGTAGAGGACACCTCTGTCTCCATGCTAAACAGGTGGCTCGCACAGGTGAGCGGTATCAGCGCGCTCATCGCTATTGTCGGAATCGTAGCGGTGGTCATCGGTGTGGTGGTGCTCATTGTATCCGCTGACCTGGAGAGTTGGGCCCTGGCCATCCTGGCCCTGGGCGGCATCCTTCTCCTGGTCGCCCTGATCGCTTCGTTAGGCACCGTTGTCCAGGCGATCACCGGTAAGCGGGGAAGGTACGGGTTCAACACCGCTATCATGATTCTGGCCTTCGCCGCCATCATCGTTCTGATCGATGTGATAGGGTTCCGCAACCCGCAGCGGTTTGATGTGACGGCCACCCGTCAGTTTAGCCTGGCCGATCGGACCGTTACGCTGCTGCGCAACCTCCCGGAGCCGGTAGAGGCCATCGCCTTCTTCACCCCCAATAACCCGAACCAGGACCAGCTCAGGCAACCGACTCAGGACCTGCTGGACGAGTTTGAACGTCGCTCGAACAACTTCGCCTACCGGTTTGTAGACCCAGACCGAGACCCCAATACGGCACGCGTGTTTGGGGTCAGCCAGTACCCCACCATAGCCTTTGTGGGTACGGAATCCAGCCGCCTCTTTCATCTTCTGGCCCCACGGTTTCAGGAGCGCGACTTTGTCACCGCCCTGCTTATCGTCACCGGGGAGCAGCAAAAGAATATCTACGTCATTACGGGCCACGGAGAACGGGACGTTACGTCCGCCGAGGCCACAGGCTTTACCTTTGCGATTGATGGGATCAGAGGCGATAACTACGCGTTACAGACGCTGAGCCTGCGGGAGAGGGATGAGATCCCGACCGTGGAGAATGCGGAGCGTCTGGAGCTGACCCAGGAGGACGCCGCCGCCGCCATTATTATCGCGGGGCCCACTCAGGAGTTGGAAGAGAAGGAGTTTGAGGCGCTGTTCACGTATCTCAAGAACGGGGGCAGAGCCATTTTTCTGCTGGACCCGGACCCACCCGAATCGTTCAAGGAGCTGCTCGGACGGTGGGGTGTGGTAGTGAATGATGGCGTGATCATAGACGAGAGCGGCGTGGTATCCGGGCAGCCGCAGACTCCCCTCATCCCACGTCAGCGGTATATTGATTCCATCCCAAGCATTACCAGCACACTGGATGAGGTCTTCCTCCCGGGAGCCACCAGCTTCGATTTCCGAGGACTGTACAATCTTCCCGGCTTCCGCACGTCGTTTGATCCGGAAACGGACCTGGCTCCGCCTCCGGAGCTCATTAGCTACGCACCAATGGCCTCGACGACGCTTCTGAGCTGCACGACCCAGGACCCGGAGGCCCGGAACTGCAGCGGAAGCCCCACCTTCGGCGGGAATCTGCTCCCAGCCATGGCCGTCATCGCCCGAGCGCCCTTTAATGAGGAGCCTGACCCTGACGTGTCCGAGGAGACACGGATCGTGGTCCTGGGCGACTCCGACTTCGTGACCAACAACTATTTCTACTCGGGGAGCAACTCGGACCTGTTCCTCAACAGCGTGAACTGGCTCACGGAGGATGTTGATCTGAGCCAGGTGCGTCCGAAGCCCGTAGCTTTCCGACTGCTGGTGCTGACCGAGCCCGAGATGCGGTTCATCCAGTACTCAAGCTGGCTCCTCCTTCCCCTTGCTGTTCTGTTTCTCGGTTCTGTAGCGTGGTGGCGGAGGCGGTAACAGTGAACTTCCGAATCACCTTTGTCCTCGCAGTGCTGGCCGTGGTTGTTGGAGGCTACGTGGTCTTCTTTGAGCTCCAGAAAACGACCGAGAGGGAGACTCAACCACTGTGGTTCTACAATGTCCATGACGACGATATCAGGCGTATCAGCGTTACCCATCAGGACGAGACGCTGGCCTTCATCAAGGGTACGGGTGAAGAGTTTCAGTGGTTCTTTGATGACGGCACGGATACGGAGGTCGACTTAGACCGCTGGGGCGGAATCCCCCTGCTAGTGACCGGGCCCAGGTCCCGCCGGGTGCTTGAGGAGCGGATAGATGATCCTATAGCCTACGGCTTGGAGCCGCCCCTAACCGTGATCGAAGTCAGCCTTTTTGATGGTCGTGAGCTCAGCGTGCGGATAGGCGATAACACGCCCGACAACACTGGAAGCTATGCTCAACTGGCGGGCTTTCCCACGCTCTTCCTCATCGACGTGAGCTGGGGCGAGGTGCTCAGCCGGCTGGTCACCGAACCGCCGGTGCCCCCACCGCCTCTCGAAGAGGTTGTGGGGTAGCAGCCACGCCGCTAACGCCTGAGTTTCCATCAAAAACTGCGCTGAGAGTCGTATTTCCTAACCTTGACCCCCCGCTAGGGCCGGTGGTATATTTTCTGCAACCATTTCATCACCCGCGGGAGGGATGTCATCGCGGTAGCTCAGTTCAAGACGATCCGAAGCGCCTACGGTTTCGAAGACGTGGCGATTGTCCCGGGGGATGTCACCGTCAACCCTGACCAGACCACCACGGATCTTGAGATCGGCTCCCACCACCTGGCCATTCCCATCCTGGCTGCCGCCATGGATGCCGTCGTCTCCCCCAGCTTCGCGGTGAAGATGCATCAGGCCGGTGGCCTTGGTGTCATGAACCTTGAGGGCCTCCAGACCCGCTATGACGACCCCGAAGAGAGGCTGGCGCTTATCTCCCAGGCCCCCAAAGAGGAGGCCACCGCGATACTCCAAAAACTCTACTCCGCGCCGATCAGGGATGAGCTCGTCGGCAAGCGGATCCAGGAGATGAAGGGCGCAGGGGCAACCTGCGCCGTTTCAGTTACGCCCCAGAGCGCCAAGCGCATGGCTCCCGCAGCCGTGGAGGCCGGAGCGGACATCATTGTGGTTCAGTCCACGGTCACCACGGCCCGCCACATCTCAAAGAGCTATCACGGGCTGGTGTTCTCCGAGCTCCTGGACATGATCAGCGTCCCCGTCATCGTAGGCAACTGCGTCACCTACAGCACGGCCCTGGAGCTGATGGAGACGGGCATAGACGGAATCCTGGTGGGCGTGGGGCCAGGCGCGGCCTGCACCACCCGTGAGGTGGTGGGCGTGGGCGTACCGCAGGTCACGGCCACGCTGGACTGCGCCGCCGCCCGCGAGGAGTATTTCAACCGCACCGGGAAGTATGTGGCCGTCATCACGGACGGCGGTATCCGCACCGGCGGGGACCTGTGCAAGGCCATCGTCGCGGGGGCAGACGGCGTGATGATAGGCACGCCCTTTGCCCAGACCCAGGAGGCCCCAGGCAAGGGGTTCAACTGGGGGATGGCGACGCCCCACGCGGCACTGCCCCGTGGCACGCGCATCAACGTGGGCGTGCGGGGCACGCTGGAGCAGGTGCTCTTCGGCCCCACCAGCCTGACCGACGGCACGCAGAACCTGGTGGGGGCGCTGAAGGCGTGCATGGGCATGTGCGGCGCCTTCAGCATCCGGGACCTGCATCGGGCCGAGATGATCGTTGCCCCGGCCATTCAGACCGAGGGCAAGGTCTTCCAGATGGCCGGCAGGCTGTAGCCCAGGCCCCTGTCCTAGTCCAGCGCCCGGATCACTCCCGTCTCCTGTACCTCTACCGTGTAGCCCTCCAGGACGTTTGGAATCTGGTCCAGCAGCTCGGGGGCCTTTTTGACCACGAACACCTTGATGCAGGGCTTGCCGTCGCAGAGGCCCTGAGCAGTCCCCACAACGCCCGGTAGAGCCATGAGGCTAGTGGTGTGCTCCTTGAGCACTGCTTCAATTGGTTTCTCAGGCACGAGCCCTCCTCAAAAAGCAAGAGGAGGGCCGATAGGGCCCTCCTCTTGCAAGCTATGCCTTGCTGGCTGTGAATATGGCCCCGGCCATTACGCTCCGTCGATGGTCACCCCGAGCGCAGTCAGTACCACGTTGATCTGATTTGCAATGGCCAGCTTGCCACTGGGATTGCCGGCAAATAGCAGACCAACTGGTGCATTATCGGGAGGGTGAGGCGGCCTTGGGTCGGTCACCTGTAGACAATGTGTGCGAATTTGGAAATCATATGTATACTATCCGCAGGGGAATATATGAATAAAAGAGACCTATTGTCAATAACCGACCTGTCCCCCAAAGAGATCGAAGGCGTCCTTAACAGGGCCGTGGAGCTCAAGGGAGGCGCGGTCAGCAATGCCCTGGCGGGCAAGAGCGTTGCACTGCTCTTCGAGAAGCCGTCGCTGCGGACCAAGCTCAGCTTTGACCTGGCGGTCCACCAGCTCGGCGGGCACCCGGTCTACTTCGCACCGGAGGAGGTCGGCCTGGGCAAGCGGGAGCCGGTGGCCGACGTGGCGCGAGTCCTTGAGCGGCAGGTGGACTGTCTCATGGCCCGGACGTTCGCCCATGCGACGGTGGAGGAGCTGGCGGCCCACGCCTCCGTGCCCGTCGTCAACGCCCTCTCCGACGCCGAGCACCCGTGCCAGGCCCTGGCAGACCTCCTGACCATCCAGGAGCATACAGGCCGCCTCCAGGGAGCGACCATCGCCTTTATCGGCGATGGCAACAACGTGGCCGTCAGCCTGGCGCTGGGCGCGGCATCGCTGGGGGCCAGCTTCGTCATCGCCTCTCCGCAGGGCTACGGGCTACCGGCAGCCGTTCTGGCCAAAGCGGAGGCCATGGCGGCCGAGCGCAATGCGACGGTCAAACAGGTGGTGGCCCCGCAGGAGGCGGTACGGGGCGCCGATGTGGTGTATACCGACGTATGGACGAGCATGGGCCAGGAGAACGAGGCGCAACAACGCCGCCAGGCCTTCCAGGAGTACCAGGTGACCCCTGAGCTCATGGCCCTGGCCAAGCCGGGAGCCATCTTCATGCACGACCTGCCCGCCCATCACGGCGAGGAGATCGCCGAGGGGATGCTGGAGCATCCCCGGTCCGTGGCGTTCGCCCAAGCGGAGAATAAGCTTCACGCGACAAAGGGCCTGCTGGAGCTGCTGCTGGGGCGGACACCCGCGTAGCGCGGTCGCGTCACCGGGACATAAGCAATGAGCAAGCCGCTGGTAGCCATAGTGGGACGGCCCAATGTCGGCAAATCGAGCCTGTTCAACCGTCTGGTGAAAAGCCCGATGGCCGTGGTGGCGGAGACCGCCGGCACCACGCGCGACCGCGTCTCCACTGAGGTCATCTACAATGACCGTCCCCTGATCCTGGTGGACACGGGCGGCCTTGAGCCGCTGCCTGAGTCGGCCATTGAGGAGCAGGTCCAGGTCCAGGTGGAGATCGCCATACAGGATGCGGACGCCATCATCCTTCTTATGGACGTACTGGATGGATGCACGCCCATAGACGATCAGATAGCGGAGCGGCTGCGGCGCACGGAGAAGCCGGTGGTGCTGGCCGCAAACAAGTCCGACAACGAACGCAGGGCGCACGGAATCGCGGACTTCTTCCGGCTTGGACTGGGCGAAGCGATCCCCATCAGCGCGTACCACGACGTTGGCATCAGCTCCCTGATGGATGCGCTCTTCGCGGCCCTCCCGGAGCAGGTGGGGCCGGTGGAGGAGGACGCGGACATCCCGGCCCTGGCCATCGTCGGCCGCACCAATGTGGGCAAGTCCGCACTCCTCAACGCTATCCTGGGCGAGGAGCGGGCCATCGTCAGCGATATACCCGGCACCACCAGAGATGCGCTGGACACCTCCCTGCTCTACCGTGACCAGCGACTGCTGCTCATCGACACCGCAGGCATTCGTCGCCGGGGCAAAATCGTCCCCGGAATCGAGCGGTACAGCGCGCTTCGCGCCATCCGGGCCATCTACCGTGCGCAGGTGGCGTTCCTGGTGCTGGACGCCACGGAACTGGTGACCGCCCAGGACACGCACATCGCCGGAGAGGTGGCCGATGCCTACAAGGGGGCGGTCGTCCTGGTGAACAAGTGGGACCTGGCGTCGGAGCTGGGCCTCGACCAGGCCAGCTATATGGAGCACATTCGCAGCCGCCTCAAGTTCATGCCCTACGCCCCCATCCGGTTCGTATCCGCTCTACGCAAGCAGGGGATCGGCGAGGCGCTGGACGCGGCGCTCATGGTGTTTGAGGAGCGGGGCAAGTGGATCCCGCAGAATCGGCTTCAATCCATGGTGATGACATCGCTGTCGGAGCATCAGCCGCCGGGCAAGGGTAGACGCCATCTCACGGTGCGCAAGGTGGTCCAGCAGGGCGTCAACCCACCCACCTTCACCTTTTACGTCAACGACCCGGAACTGGTCCACTTCTCCTACCGTCGCTATCTGGAGAACCGCCTGCGCGATGGTCTGGGCTATCGGTGGAGCCACCTGAAGCTCCAGTTCAAGGGCCGCGGGAAGCACCAGCGAGCCAAGTGAGTCTCTAGCCTGACGGCTTTGGGAAGAACTCCTCCTCCCACGGCCAGTCGCCGTCCACATCATAGGGCGGAAGCCCCCGCTCCACCCGGTCACGGTAGACGCTTGTTATCGGCTCTTGCCACGGGTAGAGGCCGTCCTGGTAGGCCGCGGGGCCCAGTTTGAAGTGCTTCGCCTGCTCAGGAGTCTCGACGAAGGGAGCGTTCATATCGTACAGCCTGTCGAGGGTTGTGGGCCGCGGCCCAGCCTTTGACACGTGGCCGTACAGCTGCCGGCCAAGCACCTTTTCGAGCATCCAGACGCAGTCGATGAGCCGGTCAAGGTCAACGCCGGTATCGATGCCCATGCCCTCCATCATGTGAATGGCATCCTCCGTGGGGGCCATGCCGGTGACGCGGCCGTTGCCGCAGTAGGGGCAGCCGCCGAATCCACCGATGGTGCCGTCCAGATTCAGCTCGTCCTCTGGGCCGAGGGTTGTGATGGCGGCGTACATGGAGGCGATGGCCATACCCCTTGCGTTGTGGAGGTGTGCCGAGAAGTGGGTGATCTCCGGCCACCTCTCTTTGATCCGGTAGAAGATCGCCTCCACCTTGGCGGGATGACACCAGCTCATGGGATCGCCAACGGTGGCCGCCGTGACCTGGATGCCGGCATCGTCCCACAGATCGTGCTGCTTCTCCAGCATCTTCATATACATATCAACGGAGAAATCGCCAAGGAAGTTGGAGCCGAAGCTGGCGTTGGCTCCAATACCGGCCTCCTTCACGTCGAGCTCCTGGGCAGTGGCGATGATCTTCGGCCACCGCTCCATCTCCTGCATCTGAGACCGGTTGGTGTTCCGACGCGTGAACACGTCACACATGTGGACGGGCAGTCCGGGCCGGGCCGCCACCCGTTCCACGGTTAGAGGTGGCGAGTAGGCGCTGGCCCGTTCGACTCCCTGCTCGTTCAAAGCGAGCGCGGTGTAGGTAACACCCTCCGTGGGCTTGAACCTTTCCATCAGCTCATCGATACGCGCCATCTGGGGCGTGTACCGTGAGCTCACGAAGGAGCCAACAACGATGTGCTTGAGCCCCGCCTCTCCCAGCGCATCCAGCAGGGCAACCTTGTCATCTATGGGGATGCTGGCGTCTTCAATCTGCATCCCCTCCCGCATACCCTCCTCTTTATAGCGGACGGTCGGATATCTCCCCACCATAGAGGTCCTCCTACTGACGGGCCCAGGGATGCCAGGTCCAATATCGAATCCGTATCAGGCAAGTGTCCAGACAGCCTCTCCACGGCGCTCACGAAAGGCGTCCAGGAGGCTGGAGTAGAGGACCTGGTACCCGGGAGACATGATGGGGTCGGTGCTCATGATCACGGCGTCCTCTTTGTTGTCCATGTAGTAGCTCTTACGGAGGCCGACCTTGCGGTAGCCATACTTCTCGTAGAGGGCGTGGGCACCGACATTGGAGACCCTGGCCTCCAGGGTCATGAGCCGGGCCTTCCTGGCCATCGACAGCTCCACGGCGGCCAGCATCAACAGGTCGCCAAGCCCCATCCGCCGGTACTCCTCATGCACGGCGATGGAGGTGATGTGGGCCTCGTCGGTCATGAACCAGATGCCCACGTATCCCACGATCAGGTCCGTCGCGGGACGGGATTTCCTGGGTGCCGACCCAAAAAGACGTCGCAGACCTGTCAGGATACGGCTCAACAGCGCCGGTGGCATGGCTGTCGTCCTCTCGATAACGGCATCGCCGGGGGTATCGCCGAGCAGCGGAACGCAGGCCACCAGATACCGTGCCAGCCGATTTGACAGCTCACGCTTGAAGGGAGTGGAGGGCCAGCTGGTCGGAAAGCTCTCACGCTCTATCTCTGCAACCTGAGGGATATCCTCTGTGCGCATGGGGCGGATGCTGTATTCCATAGCAGATGACACGCAGTCTGAGAGAGGTGTACGTCAGTCTACCACACCACGCCACGGTGTTGAACAGAAGGCCGGTATCGTCACGCTTCGTCTCCCTGATGCTATAGCCGTCTGGCGTCTCTCCTTTGGCTGAGTGTGTCCCACCTCACAATGTTGACACAGTCGCCATCCTCAGTAGACTAACGCTGAGGGATGCCAATCTAAGGGGGAAAACATGGTAGCGAATGCCTACGTGTTGCTGACTGTGGAGCCCCAGAGGACGGGCGAAGTCCTCAAGCGTCTTCAAGCGATTCCCAGGGGGATAGTCCAGGAGGTGCTCGGCCCATACGACATGGTTGTCGAACTGGCCGAAGACACCTCGGTTGACATTACGTCAACTATACGCAAGATCCGCTCCATTCCCGGCGTTATGAATACGGTCACGTGCATGTGGGTGGAGAGCGCCGATATCCAGGCCGGAGGGGAATAGAGCCCCCCGCTATCTGAAGCGGAACAGCTTGACGGCGGCGACCGAGGAGATGGCCAGCCACCCCGCCAGCAACGCCAGGTCCGGCCACGTCTGCCAGATCGCGTCGCTGTCGATGGATACCTGGCGCATGGCGTCCAGCATCGGTGTCAGCGGCAGGAACCGGACCACCTCCGGGAGAAAGCCCGGAAGTGAGGTCGTCGGGAAGAAGGTGCCCGAGAAGAACATCATGGGCCGCGCGATGACGTTTCCCAAGCCCGATGCCGCGGCGGGGGTGTTGACCCAGGCGGAGATGACGAATCCGATGTTCAGAAACACAACGGTCGCCAGGGCAACGATGAGGAAGAGCCAGAGTATATTGCCGTAGACGTTCCCGCCGAAGACAAAGACTCCGACGGCCAGAATGATGGCCGCCTGGACCATTGCCAGCACAAGGTGCGCCAGAACCTCCGAGGCGAAGTACCGCCGTACTGAGAGGGGGGTGGCCAGAAGACGCTTGAGCATCTTCTGGCTGCGATAGGTGCTTATCTTAACCGCTATGAAGATGATGGAGTTGGTCATGATCCCCATGCCCACCAGGCCGATCAGCACCACATCAAAGTAGTCCACCTGGCGGACCTGTACCGCCTGCGGCGCAACCGCAATCAGCGGTTGCGCCCCCGCAAGCTGGAGGTTCAGGGAGTCCACCACCTGCCGGAGGACACCCAGCACCAGCTGGTATGTCCGGACGTCGGCCTGGTCGAAGTAGAGCGACAGGGCGATTGGCTCGGACGGCCTCTCCCCTGCGGGCGCTGTTCCGGGTTCCAACGCTTCCAGGGCCTGGGGGATCACCAGGACATAGTCCAGGTCGCCGTCCCCCAGCGCCCGGCGGGCCTCCTCCTGGTCGTCGCTGAAGTCGGCGTCGATCTTCAACGTCTCGATGCCGGAGAGCTCCTCACGGATGGCACGCGAGAGTTCGGTATTGGCCTCATCGATGATGGCCAGGTCCGCGGAGCCGACGCCCCCGATATCAAACAGCCCGAATACGGCCACAAACATAAGGGGGAAGGCCAGCGCCCAGAAGAGCGCTTGCCGGTCACGCACCATCATCTTCAAGTTGGCCGCCAGCAGTGCCAGCACCGTTGAGACCTCCAAACGTTCTCTGGTACCTGAGGGTCGGGCCCGCAGAGGCTACCCGCGGTCGCCGGTGAGCGCCTCTCCGCCGTGCCCCCGGGCCAGTGTATCCGCACCCTCACGCCCGTACCAATTTAAAAACACCACGCCCATTGCCGCCAGGAACACTGCGGCTCCCAGGAGCTTCATAATCAGTCCACCGATCTGCTGGTCCACCAGGGCGGAGAGACCCCAGAGTCGCGGTACCTCGGCATACCAGGTGTACTTGACCTCTCCGGAGAAGGTGATCACCGCGCCCACGAATCCCGGCGGCAGGGAGAGGAAGAAGAGGTAGATCATCTGGACCGGATAGGATGGCCGCGGCAGCTCCGGCAGCCGGCCCATAACCGGCCACCACATGATCACCGCCGTGGATATGAACAGCAGGTGCTCCAGCACGTGGAGGTTGTGGTGGCGCAGGGTCGCATCGTAGAGGGGCGGGAAGTGCCAGAGGGAAAAGACGGAGCTGAAGAGGATGAATGCCACTACGGGCGACGTCACGAACCGCGCGCTCCGCTCCACCGCGGAGTGGCGCAGCAGCGGCCGTAGGAGCCAGCCGGGCGTTCCCACTATCAACAGGGGCGGCACCACCATCATCAGGAGGAGGTGCTGCACCATATGGGCGCTGAACAGAAAGTCGTCGCTGAGCTCGTGCAGGGGAGAGCTGATGGCGATGTACATGGCCGCCAGGCCCGCGTAGAAGAGTGCCGCGCTGCCGCGGGGCACTCGCTCCGCCCATCCGAACCGCCGGCGAAGGGGACCCACGCCCAGGAGATAGACCCCAGCCAAGAGCAACAGCCCGGTAACGATATCGGGGTGCCAGTGCCAGGTGGTCCAGGAGAATTCCGCCACGTTTTCCCTCTCGGGGTCGCGTCACGCCCTATCTGCTGACACGGCCCGGCAGTCGCCAATTGAAAGCAGTGCTATTGTACCAACCTCCAAGGGCAGGCCAACGGAGAGGGAGATGTGGGGAAAAAAGACTACGACTATTCCACCTGGGATTGAGGGCTCCGCCGGGCAAACCATGCAGAGACGCCCAGAATGGCGAACGCCACGAGCAGCGCCCCAACGACGGCGTAGATCTCCTTCACGCTGGTTATCACCTCGTCCGCCTCGCAATGAAGCGCCTCCCCGGCCCCGGTGCACTCCCA
>JAPUKM010000095.1 GCA_027295645.1 Chloroflexota bacterium
CTGCCTGTTCCATGGGAAGCACCTCGCGAAATGCGTTACGAAACCCGTCCAATTATCTTCCCTAACAGCGTTGTGCGTCAAGCCATTTCCAGTTATATCCCCTAAACAGATTCAAACATGGGCGATTAGCTCAGCTGGTTAGAGCGCCTGCTTTACACGCAGGAGGCCGGAGGTTCGAGTCCTACATCGCCCACATAACGAGGCTCCTGTTACTTGGATTGATATGAACCAGATCACGTATACGGTGCTGCCGACCGCTCTGGGCTGGGTGGGCATAGTGGCTTCGCCCAGAGGCATTCGGCGATTGAACCTGCCCTTGGAATCCCCGGAGCGGGCGGTTCAGGGCCTTGGGGCTGAAGTCGCCGGTGCTGTCCTGGACCCGTCCCTCTTTGAGGGGCTGCGCCTGCGTCTGGAACGGTACCTCTCAGGGGAGCCGGTCGATTTCAGCGATGCGCTGGACCTTGGGGAGAGTGCACCCTTCTTCCATCGAGCGTGGCAGGCCTGCGCCTCCATTCCACGGGGAGAGACCCGTACCTACACATGGCTCGCCACCCGGGCAGGGAGCCCTCTCGCCATCCGCGCCGCGGGGCAGGCCATGGCCCGCAACCCCGTCTCCATCATCATCCCATGCCACCGGGTCATCGCCAGCGATGGCTCGCTGTGTGGCTATGGAGGCGGCCTGGACCTCAAGCAACGGCTGCTGGATCTGGAGCGCACGGCCCACCAGTAGCTTGGAAGGTGACTGCTCCTGTCCCTCCATCGGAATTGACACCGATCGGGTGCCTGTCTAGTATCATGCCCTTAGGGGCACTCAAATCCGGTCCAGTAATCAGGGGAGGAAGAGCATGACCACTGTAAAGGCCGCTGAGAAGTACATAACCGTCAACGGTGTTCGGCTACACTACCTGGACTGGGGAACCTCCGGCAAGATGCCCCTGATTTGCCTCCACAATCACGGCGGCCAGGCCCACATCTGGGACGAGTTCGCCGAGTCTATGTCGTCCCGTTACCACGTCCTGGCCCTGGACCAGCGGGGCCACGGCGACAGCCAGTGGGCGGAGACCGGCTACGAGCGCGAAAGGTTTGTGGAGGACATTCACGCCTTCATGGACGCCCTGAGTATTCAGAAGGCCGTCCTGGTCGGCTCGTCCATGGGCGGATGGAACAGCCTCCTGTACGCTCATGAGCACCCGGAGCGTGTCCAGCGCATCATCCTGGTGGACATCGCCCCGGAGCCCAGCCCTGAATTCACGGCCCAGTGGGGCACCCGCCCGGCTAGACCCGACGAGTTCGCGAGCCTGGAGGCCGCCGTCGAGTTGGCGCGCCAGGGGAACCAGTGGGCCAGCGACGCCCGGCTCCGTAGCGACACGCGGGACAAGCTTCGCCAGCGGGAGGACGGCACCTGGGGCTGGAAGGCAGACCCGCAGCTCTCCACCATGCGTCTCAGGGACATCGACGACGCTGAGCTGATACAGCGCTACTGGAAGGCCGTGGAGGAGCTATCCTGCCCCATCATGGAGGTCCGGGGCACCGGCAGCATCCTGGTGTCTGATGATACTATCCGGCGCATGGAGCAGGTGGGGAAGCAGTTCACGGCGGTGGATGTGGAGGCAGGCCACGTGGTAACGGTGGACAATCCCCAGGGGTTCATCGAAGCGACGCGTACGTTTCTAGATGTCACCTCGTGAGGAGGACGTGACTCCTGCTCGTTTGCTATCCTGAGGGAGGCCGAGGCCTCTACAGACCGTACCTGGCCTTGCTATAATGCTCCTGTGGACATCCGCCAACTACACCCGTGGGAGGTCTCCCTGGAGGAGGCGCGCGACATCCAGAGCCGCCTGGCATCGCAGGTTTCGCAGTTCGATGCCATCTCCGAGCAACCTCGCTACGTTGCAGGGACCGACATCTCGCCTCCCGACCCCAACGGCGTAGCGTGGGGAGCGGCCGTAGTGATGAGCCTGCCGGACCTCCGCGTCGTGGAGGTCAAGCGGGCCCAGGGCAAGCCGGGATTCCCGTACATTCCAGGATTCCTCTCCTTTCGGGAGGCTCCGCTAGTGTTGAGCGCCCTTGAGCAACTGGTGACCACGCCCGATTTCATCCTCGCCGATGGTCAGGGGCTGGCCCATCCTCGGCGCTTTGGCCTGGCCTGCCACCTGGGCCTGTTCGCCGATACGCCCACCATCGGGTGCGCCAAGTCCATCCTTCGAGGACGGCACGGCCCCTTGGATCAGGAGCGCGGGGCCTGGGCTGCTCTGGAGGACAAGGGCGACATGGTGGGTGCGGCGCTACGTACAAGGGAGGGCGTCAGCCCCATCTACGTATCCGTAGGCCATAAGGTAGACCTTCCCTCCGCCCTGCGGCGGGTGCTGGCCTGCTGCGCCGGGTATCGTATGCCGGAGCCCACCCGGCTGGCCCACCAGGCGGCGGCGGGCCGGCTTGAGGAGCGCGAGCCGGAGCAGACTCCAGCGGGGGCGTACCAGGCAGCCTTCTTCTGATGAAGCAGCAGCGGAGGCGTTCCCCTGGGAAAAACCACTCTGGGGTCATTCGAGATACTATTCTAGGAAAGGTCCGATAAATCTCACCATGCAAGAGCTAAGCGACCGAGCACAACAGATGCAGAAGCGCGTTTCAGACCTAC
>JAPUKM010000096.1 GCA_027295645.1 Chloroflexota bacterium
CTCGACGAGCTGGCGGCCCGGATCAGGCCGCTGGACGGCGACGCTGCGGCCCAGGCACGGCGACGCCAGGACACGCTGACCAAGCCGGCGGGGAGTCTCGGCCGTCTGGAGGAGATCTCCATCCGTCTGGCGGGCATCTTCGGCACGCCAACGCCTGAGATACACCGTAAGGTCATCATTGTGGCGGCAGGAGACCATGGGGTGTCGGCGGAGGGCGTCAGCGCCTACCCTCAAGAGGTGACGGCCCAGATGGTGCTCAACTTCCTTGGTGGAGGGGCGGGAATCAATGTGCTGGCGCGGCACGTGGGTGCGGAGGTGGTCATTGTGGACGCCGGCGTGGCCGCCGAGCTCCCCGCTCACCCAGACCTGCGTTCGGTAAAGCTGGGGATGGGGACGGCCAACATAGCTCAAGGCCCGGCCATGTCACGCGCGCAGGCCATCCGCAGCATCGAGGAGGGCGCTCAGCTGGCCCTGGAGCGGGTCGAAAGCGGCGCCGACATGCTGGGCACGGGCGATATGGGCATCGGTAACACGACGCCCTCCAGCGCTATCACGGCGGTCATTGCGGGAGTGGACCCCGCGGCGAGCACCGGCACGGGTACCGGCATATCCAGAAGAGGGCTGCCCCATAAGGTCGCCGTGGTCCGGCAGGCCCTGGAGGTGAACCGGCCGGACCCTCGGAGTGGCATAGACGTGCTGTCCAAGGTCGGCGGGTTCGAGATCGGCTTTCTGGCAGGCGTGGTCCTGGGAGGGGCGGCGGCCCGTCGCCCCGTGGTGCTGGACGGCTTCGTCTCGGGAGCGGCCGCACTCATCGCCTGTGCGCTGTGCCCGGAGGCCTCGGTATATCTGATCGCCTCGCATCGCTCCGTGGAGCCTGGACACAGGGCGGCGCTGCGGCACCTGAAGCAGCGACCACTCCTGGACCTGAAGATGCGCCTGGGAGAGGGCACGGGAGCCGCACTGGCTATGCATATCGTTGAGGCCGCCGCCAAGTGCCTGGCCGGGATGTCGAGCTTCGCCGATGCCGGGGTCTCGGAATCGAGGGTGTGAGACGGATGGTGAGCCTACGCACGGCCTTCGCCTTTCTAACCATCCTGCCGGGACTCCCGGCGAACCCGTCGGCTCGCCAACTGAGCGCCTCACGGGCCTACTACCCGGTGGTGGGCCTTGCACTCGGCCTGCTGCTGGTGGCGCTTGAGGCGGCCTCCAGCAGTATTTTCCCCGTTTTCCTGACGAGCGCACTGATCGTGGTCTCTCTGGTCATAGCAACCCGCGGGCTGCACCTGGACGGCCTCATGGACGTCTGCGACGGCCTGTTCGGGGGGTATACGAGGGAGCGGCGGCTGGAGATTATGCGCGACTCCAACGTGGGCGCCTTCGCCGTATCCGGCGCTCTGTCGGTGCTACTGCTGAAATGGGCGGCCATCCTCTCCCTACTATCGCTGCGGGAGGGGGAAATCATATGGGTGCTCATCCTCTTTCCTGTGATCTCCAGGTGGGGGATCGTGCTGCTTATGGGGGCATTCCCCTATGCGCGGACACAGGGCATGGGGTCTGACTTCCACAGAGAGCCTGCCATGGTTGCCACGGTGACGGCCGGAATGATAGCGCTGGCCGCCTCTCTGCTTTTGGGTGGGCTCGGAGGTATGGCTGCGCTGGGCCTGGTTACGGCGCTGGTCTGGCTGCTGGGCAAGGGTATGGCGGCCTATCTGGGCGGGCTGACCGGCGACTGCTACGGCGCGGCGAACGAGGTGGGAGAGGTGGTGGCGCTGGGTATACTGGTGGCGCTGGTGCCCCACGACCTCGTCACTCCCATGCATCAGCTGCTAGGACTATGAGCAAGCGACTCATACTGGTAACCGGTGGGGCCAGGGCCGGAAAGAGCGGTTTCGCGCTGAGGCTGGCCCAGGGGCTGTCTTTGCCAGCAGAACCGGGCTCGACGCCCGTGCTGTTCGTGGCAACCGCCGAGGCGGGCGACGCCGAGATGGAGGAGCGCATCCGGGAACACCGCTCCTCGCGTCCAGCCGAGTGGAGCACCCTGGAGGAGCCCATCCACCTCTCTGAGGCGGTCTCCACGGCTCTGAGCGAGCCCGGCACCCGGGACGCCGGGGTGGTTGTGGTGGACTGTCTGAACCTGTGGGTGAGCAATATGCTGCTGGCGGGGCAGGACAGTGAACGGGCTGCGATTGAGGAGGGTGTCCTGGATTCGGCGAGGCGGCTACTGGAGTGCTACCAGCAGGGCACGGCTAGCTTTGTCCTTGTCAGCAACGAGGTTGGACTGGGGCTGGTGCCGTCCCATCCGCTTGGACGGCACTTTCGGGACCTGCTGGGCAAGGTGAATCAGCTGGTCGCCGCGGAGGCCGACGAGGTGTACCTCCTTGTCGCCGGCCTGCCTCTCGAACTGAAGGCTCTCAGCGGCCAGGTGGTCGACCCTGACGCGGATGATTGCTGAAACGCCTCTCAGCACCGGCGACGCTGCTATAATCGGGGCGAAAGGCGATGGAGGAGACGCGGCATTTGACAGAGCGACCGACGGTGGTCATCACCATGGGCGACCCCTGCGGCATCGGGCCGGAGGTGGTGGCCAAGGCGGTGACACGCCCGGCTATCCGTGATCTGTGTACCCCGTTGGTGGTTGGAAGCTCGGCGGTCCTGCGGGAGACCGCTGCCCGCCTGGGACTGACGGTCGCTATCCGGGAGGCGGAGGGGGCGTGGGATACGCCCGCCACCAACGACTCCGTAACGGTTCTTGACCCCCACAACCTGGCCGCGGATACGATAGCCGTCGGGAAGCTCTCCGCGGACGCGGGGCGGGCATCTATAGAATGGGTGGAGCTGGCGGCGCGGCTCTGCCTTTCGGGCAATGCCGGGGCCATGGCCACCGCCCCCATCAACAAGGAGGCGGTCGCCCAGGCCGGCTATCGGGAGATAGGACACATGGAGCTGTTGCAGACCCTCACCGGCTCCCAGACGGTGGCTACGATGCTGGTCTCCGGGAAGCTGCGTGTGGTCCACCTGACGACCCATCGCTCCCTGCGGGCGGCCTGCGATGCGGTGACGAAAGAGAACGTCCTGGCGAGCCTGAGACTGACCCACGACCAGTTTGAGCAGTGGGGCTTCCCACGACCGCACATCGGTGTGGCGGCGCTCAATCCGCACGGCTCCGACGGCGGGCTGCTGGGCGACGAGGAGGCGACGGCCATCAGGCCGGCGGTGGAGGAGGCGGAGCGGTTGGGCCTGCGGGTCACCGGCCCGATACCGGCGGACACGATCTTCAACCAGGCGATAGAGGGGACGTACGACGTGGTCCTGGCCATGTACCACGACCAGGGGCACATCCCGATCAAGGTGCACGGCTTCGAGCGGAGCATCTCTATCAACCTGGGCCTGCCTCTGATCCGCACGTCAGTGGACCACGGGACGGCCTTCGATATCGCGGGCAAGGGAGTGGCCCAGGATGAGAGCATGGCGGAGGCGATCAAGGCCGCGGCGGCGCTGGCCTCCGGTCAGGGATTACCAAGATAGCAGGGCCAGGCCATTCCGTCCGACCTATCCGGTGCTATAATGGCCGGTGTGCTCAAGCGGAGCGCTCAATAGGTACCGGGAAGAATCCAAGGCTATACTCTGCTATTCAGCCTCTCATCCGTATAGCGGGTAACTGTACGTAACCCAAAGGCGTCAGGTGCTGTGAACATCTCCTTTATCGGCGGCGGCGTGATGGCGGAGGCCATCATCGGGGGGATCCTCGGGCAGGGGATCGCCACGGCGACGGATATCTGCGTGGGAGAGCCGGTCGAGTCGCGCCGAGCGGCCCTGTCAGACCGGTACGGCGTCTCAACGACGGCGTCCAATGGTGAGGCCGCCGGGCACGGCCGGCTTGTGGTGCTGTCGGTCAAGCCCCAGCAGCTCGACAGGGTGCTGGGAGAGCTACGAGGGAAGCTGGAAGCAAGCCAGGCGGTGATCTCCATCATCGCAGGGGCACGTATGAACAGCATCGTCGCAGGACTCGAACATGAGGCCGTCATCCGCGTCATGCCCAACACACCGGCACAGATCGGCGTTGGGATGAGCGTGTGGACGGCCTCGCCCTCCGTGAACAGCAAGCATACGGAGGCCACCCGCTCCATCCTGGAGACCCTGGGCGAGGAGCTGTACGTGGACGACGAGAGGTACATCGATATGGCCACGGCCCTGAGCGCCAGCGGGCCTGCATACGTCTTCCTGTTCATTGAGAGCCTGGTAGACGCGGGTGTTACATTGGGGATGACACCGGAGATGGCCCGCAAGCTGACGCTACAGACGGTGCTGGGGAGCGCCAGGCTTGTGCAGGAGACGGGAAAAGACCCCGCCGAACTGCGGGATATGGTAACGTCTCCGGGGGGCACCACGGCAGAGGCGCTGAGGGCACTGGAGGCCGGCGGGTTTCGGGCCACCGTGCTGGACGCAGTGACCGCCGCATACGAGAAGGCAAAGCAGTTGGGAGAGGAGAAGTAGTGGTTGAGCTAATCGATCTGCTTGGGAAGTTCTTCTACTTCGCCATCTTCGCACGGATCATCCTGTCCTGGTTTCCGACCTCAGGAAAAAATCCCATAGTCCTCTTTGTCTTTGCGGTCACCGAACCGATCCTGGCACCGATCCGGCGGATGGTGCCTCGGTTCGGGTCGATCGACATCTCTCCTATGATCGCTCTGATAGGCATCCTCATTATCCAGTGGATTTTGACAGCCATCGTCGCATAGCCCGCCCTACCCCGACTTCGCCAAGAGCCGCTGAAGAAGCTCCTCTTCAGGCACCCCTTCCACTACCACTATTTGGTCCGCGAGGTGTGCCCCCGGTGGACTCTTACGGTAGACTTGGGCACTCCGAGTGTCCGGGCAAGAAGGGCGACGACAGCGGCGTTGGCCCTTCCCTCCCGTGCAGGCGCGGCGACGGAGATACGAACCACGTCGCCGGCCAGCCCGAGGATCCGATCACTCCTGGCGCCGGCCTGAACCCGCAGTGTGATACGTGATTCGCTCTTTGACATCGGGGGAGTGCTCCCTTGACCGGTGACAGGGCCGCTTCCATAATACGCCTGAGAGCTAGAGAGGCGGCAGCCGTTGGCCCAACGCATCGCATCAGCAGAGCACCGCAGGCTGCTGGAGAGCCTGGAACGTCTGCCTGAGCCGGTGGCCCGTCCAGTCCTGATGATTATCAGCGGGCTTCCCGGCACCGGCACGTCCCACTTCAGCCGGCGGCTTACGGAGCGCGTTGCACTGGCGATGCTGGAAACGGATGCCCTGCGAAAGGCGCTTTTTCCGTTCCCACCTATAGCGCATCCGAAAGCTCTCGTCTGTTCCGGCTTACCCATGCGCTCATTGGAGAGCTGCTGGACCGCGGGGTTCCCGTGCTCCTGGACGCCACCAACCTGGTAGAGGCCCGCAGAAGGCGCCTGTATACTATCGCCGACCAGCGGGACGTGAAGCTGGTCATGGTCAGGGTGGAGGCGCCGCCGGAGGTGGTACGGGAGCGGCTGGCGGCTCGGAACCGGCAGGAGCAACGAGAGGACCACTCAGACGCCGACTGGTCGGTGTACGAGAGGATGCGGCGTTCCGACGAGCCGATCAGCCGGAGCCATTTCACGGTGGACACATCAGAGGAGATCGGTCCGGCGGTTGAGATGGTGGTGAGGGAGATCACCCGCTGGATGCGTGGGGTAGGCTGATGAGCGGTATGGGTGTCGCTTTTGCTTCCGCTCATCTCCTTCGACAGGCTCAGGATGAGCGGGCTGCCTCGCTCCCTTACGGAGCAAGGCTAGATAAGGGAGGGTAACATGGAGCTCAAGGTCATAACAGGAGACATCACCACACTGGAGGTGGATGCCATCATCGTCAACCTGTTTGAGGGGGTCAAGCGACCCGGCGGCGCCACGGGAGCCGTGGACGCCGCCCTGGACGGGGCTATCACCGGGCTGATCGAGGATGGGGAGGTCACGGGAAAGAGGAGCGAGATGACCCTGATCCACACGCTGGGCAAGATGTCAACGCCACGCGTTGTGGTGGCCGGGCTGGGAAAACAGGAGGGGTTTTCGGCGGAGGATGTCCGGCGGGTGATGGGCGAAGCGGGTCGCTTTGTCCGCAAGCCTGGCATCCGCCGGGTGGCCACCATCGCCCACGGCGCAGGGATAGGTGGCATTGAGCCGGTGACATCCGGCCAGGCCGTGGCTGAGGGGGCGCTGCTGGGGCTCTACACCTTCCGCCGCTACAAGAG
>JAPUKM010000097.1 GCA_027295645.1 Chloroflexota bacterium
CATCCGCCGCTCGGTGGTTGACGTTGCCCTGGACTGGCTGGCCGTGGGCCTGGACCCCGAGCGGAGCACCTTCGTCGTCCAGAGCTACGTCCCGGAGCATGCCGAGCTGGCCATCCTCCTCTCCATGCTCACCCCCCTGGGTATGCTGGAACGCAACCCCACTCTCAAGGCGGAGCGGGAGCAGCTAGAGACCAAGAGCCTCTCGGTGGGCTTCTACACCTATCCGGTCAGCCAGGTCGCCGACATCCTGCTGCCCAAGGCCCACCTGGTGCCCGTGGGCGAGGATCAGCTCCCCCACATCGAGATGACACGGGAGATCGCCCGCCGGTTCAACAACAGGTACGGCCAGGTGTTCCCTGAGCCGCAGGGCCTGGTGGGCCGCGTCGCCCGCCTTCCCGGCACCGACGGCCAGGCCAAGATGAGCAAGAGCCTGGACAACGTCATCTCCCTCTCCGACGATGCGGAGACGGTGAGCAGGAAGGTCAGGTCCATGTACACCGACCCAACCCGCATCCACGCCACCGACCCCGGACACGTGGAGGGGAACCCCGTCTTCGCCTACCACGACGCCTTCAACACCAACAAGGCGGAGGTCGATGAGCTGAAGGAGCGGTACCGCGCGGGGACGGTGGGCGACGTTGAGGTGAAGCAGCGGCTGACCGATGCCCTCAACACCTTTCTAGACCCCATCCGAGAGCGCCGCGCCACGTTCGAGGAGCGCCCGGAGCTGGTACGCGAGGCGCTCATCGAGGGATCGCGGCGTGCCCGAAAGGTGGCCGCGGCCACCATGGCGGAGGTGCGCGAAAAGATGGGGATCCTCTATTTTGATGAGGAATGAATGCTTCGACCTGCCATTCTGGCCTTCCGTATTGTCATTCTGAGGAGCTCAGCGACGAAGAATCTAAGACATATTGAACTAAACCAAACCAATGTCACGATAAATGAGTTCTTGGAAAATGGAACTGGTCACTATGTACACACCTACCCTAGACCAGATAAAGGCCCTCGCTGACGAGGGTGCCAACCTGATCCCCGTCTACCGGGAGATCAGCGCCGATCTGGAGACACCCGTCTCCGCCTACCTGAAGATCGCCTGTTCCCCCTATTCCTTCCTGCTGGAGAGCGTGGAGGGTGGCGAGCGCCAGGCCCGCTACAGCTTCATCGGCACCGAGCCGTATCGTGTGCTTAGGACCGGCCCCGGCACGGAGGCCGGTGCCATCGATCCGCTGCTGCCGGTTGAGGAGGAGCTCGCCTCCTACCGACCGGCGCGGGTGGAGGGCCTCCCCCGCTTCCTGGGCGGCGCCATCGGCTACCTGGCCTACGAGTGCGTCCGCTACTTCGAGCCTCGTGTCCCGGCGCCGGATGCCGATCCGGTCGGCGTGCCCGAAGCGGTGCTCATGTTCACCGACACCGTCCTTGTGTTCGACCACCTGAAGCACGTCATCAGGGTGGTCTCACACGTCCACACCGACGGCGACCTGGCCGCTGCCTACGACCAGGCCGTCGAGCGGATCGAGCGGCTGGCATCGCGCCTCGCCGAGCCGCTACGGCCCCCCCCAAGTGAGCCCCGCTCCTCGGACGGGGCTGCTGAGCCGACCTCCAACTTCACCCAGGCGGCCTACCAGGACGTGGTGCGGCGTTGCAAGGAATACATCGTGGCGGGCGACATCATCCAGGTGGTACCCTCCCGTCGCGTGGCCCGGCCCACCACAGCCGACCCGTTCGACATCTACCGTGCGCTGCGGGCGCTGAACCCCTCGCCCTACATGTACTTCCTGGAGCTGGACGGCTTCCACATCATCGGCGCCTCGCCGGAGGCGCTCGTGCGGGTGGAGGAGGGCACCGTCTACAACTTCCCGCTGGCCGGGACCGTTCGACGCGGGGCCACACCGGAGGAGGACGAGGCGCTGGCCACCAAGCTGCAGAACGACGAGAAGGAGCGCGCCGAACATATCATGCTGGTGGACCTGGGCCGCAATGATGTGGGCCGCGTCTCGGAGCCCGGCTCCGTGGAGGTCACCGACCTGATGCGCGTGGTCCGCTACTCCCACGTCATGCACCTGGAGTCGGAGGTCCACGGTCAGCTGCGTGCCGACCGCTCCATATATGAGGCCCTGCTCTCGTGCCTGCCCGCGGGCACCCTCGCGGGCGCTCCCAAGATACGGGCCATGGAGATCATCGCGGAGATGGAGCAGCAGCGGCGCGGGCCCTACGGCGGCGCGGTCGGCTACTTCGGCTTCCAGGGCAACATGGACATCGCCATCCCCATCCGGACCATCGTGCTCAAGGACGGCGTCGCCTACGTTCAGGCGGGCGGCGGCATCGTCTACGACAGCGATCCTGAGGCCGAGTACCAGGAGACGATCAGCAAGGCCCAGGCACCCCTGCGGGCCATCCAGCAGGCGGAGGAGCGCCAGTCATGACGTGCCCAGGAAGCGCAGAGGCACGGTGTCCCTTTGCCGGGGGTTTTGGCGTGTCTCCCAGCTCTTTGTAGAGAGAGAAGCGTCTTGGAACGTGCCACCGCTTTGACGCAGCCCTAACGAGAAAAAATGATCCTCCTCATCGACAAC
>JAPUKM010000098.1 GCA_027295645.1 Chloroflexota bacterium
ACGGCCAGCGAAAGGGCCAGAGAGGCCCCGCCAGGCCATTCCACCTGCGGCAGCTCGTTTGCGTAGCCTACAAAGTCTCGCTCCAACATGTTTCCCCTCCTTTTTCGAGGTCACCGTGGCCATCTACCCCATGTCTGTCCAGCAAACTGCCCGACCATGAAACCAGCCGGAAGTTGTCCCGATGTCATCGTGGCCCATCTACCCCACTGCGGATGCTACTATATAGGTGGCGGATGAAGCCACCTCAAGCCTGAGCTGCCCTCCGGAGGCTCCATGGTTCCGACGCGACGAGGTCTCTTTTTCATCGGCATAGGGGTGGTCACCTACCTGCTGGCCCAGCAGAGCAACGTCGGCTGGTTCTACGTGGCCGACGCCTTCGTTTGGGCCGTGCTCCTGGTCAACCTGGCGCTGCCCCGCTGGACGCTATGGGGTCTCGGGGTACACCGGAGACTCGGTTCGGACCGTGGCGCTGCCACGGAGGGCCTCTTCGAGGGAGACGCCGTCCGGTTCACCCTCCAGGTGACCAACCCGGGGAGGGTGCCTCGGTACTTCTTCTCCGTTGCCGACCATTGCCCACTGGAGGCCCCCGATAGCCAGACGAAGCGTGCCCTGGTGGGCTACGTCGCGCCGGGGTCATCGGTACCGTGGAGTTACGCTGCGGAGTGCTACCAGCGGGGTGAATACCAGTTCGGGCCGGTGCGCCTGGAGTGCTCGGCACCGTTCGGCCTGTTCCGGGCGCGCCGCAGCGTGAACGCGCCGTTGCGGGTGCTGGTCTACCCCCAGGTGTTCGACTTCGCCGTCGCCAGGCCCCGTGGGGAGCTTCGAGAGGGCCCGACGGCCCCTTCACCGGCCCAGCGCATCGGAGAGTTCCGCGGCGCTAGGGAGTACCAGCCCGGCGACAGCCTCAGGCAGGTCCACTGGAAAAGCTCTGCGCGGTCGGGCCGGCTCATGGTCAAGGAGTACGACAGGAGCCCGGAGAGCCAGACCGTCCTCTTCCTAAACGCCGGGCACAACGCCGGCACCGGCAAGGAGACCACCTTCGAATATGGCATCAAGCTGGCCGCGAGCATCGCCAGGGCCTGCTACCGGAGCGACAACTCGTTTATGATGGCGCCGCCGGGCCTGGGAGTCCGGTTCCCCCAGTGGCGCGCGGCCCTGGAGTACCTGGCCAGGCTTGCCGATGGAGAGGGGGCTCCGCCGGAGCGCGCCCTCGCCTCCCTGGCCAGGGCAGGCCGCGTTATAGCCATCGTTGCCGCCACGGACGGCGAGGGCCTGAGGGCCGTCCGGCGGCTTCCCGCCGACAGGCTGGCCGCGGTGGTCCTGCTACAGGGGTTCGATGCGGAGCACGAGGAGGCCGGTGTGGCGGCGGCCTTGAGCAGCGCCGGCGTGCAGGTGGTGACCTGTGTGCCCGGAGGCATCCAACAGGCGCTGGATGAGCTGGCGGCGGCGGGGTCTCGGGGCGCACGGCAGATGGTAAGGGTGGGCTCGTGATGGCGGCGACCGTGCGGACGCCTTCCAGGCGAGGCCCCATGAAGCTGGTACGGGCCCTTCTGAGCAGGTTCGGAGGGACCCCGGAGGAGACGGAGCGCTCCGGGCACCTTCGGGTGCTGACGTTCCTGGGAGCGGTCATTGCGCTGAGCGCCCTGGCGCTCTTCACCGGTGACTATCTCCGCGCCGGTGTGCTCCTGGCGGCGACGGCGGCTGGGCACCTGTTCACCTGGCGGCGAGAGGGGCGGGTCTCCCGGCTGCGGGAGCTGGCGATGTACATCGCCTTTGGCGTGGCGCTGTACCCGCTGCGGGACGAGCTGCTGGGCCTGTTCACCGGGGGTAGCCTGCTTCCACTGGCGCGCTTCCTGGCGACGGGCGTGGCCATCTCCAGCTTCGCTCTTCGGACCCGCAGGACGATGTACAACAACCTGGAGCTGAGCCTGGTGGCGCTTCTCCTGGTTGGCGAGGAGGCGCTGAGCCTCACCTACCTGGGCTTCCTCCTGCTGTTCGCCATGATTGCGCTGCTGTTTCTGGCGATCAGCCATCTTCCCCGATATATGGAATCGGCGGATCACGTGGCGCTACCGGGAACCAAGCCTTTGCTGGGCATCGGCGCGGCAATCGCGGGAGGCGTGCTGGCGGTGACCGTGGCGACCTACATTGTGCTGCCGCAGAACCACGCCGTCACGTCCGCCGGGCCGCTGCCCAGCCGGGTGGACCTCACCTCGGGCTGGCCGACACCGCCCACGGACCTTTCGCCCGGCGACTGGACGCCCTGGGCGGACTTTCTCCCGTCGCGTGGTCAGGAGCTTCGTCTGGGCCCCGGGGACGACGGCGATGCCTTCGACCTCGCCAAGTACACCGACCTGGGCTATGCCGGCCCCGGCGGCGGCGATGTGGTGATGCACGTGCGCAGCCCGCTGGCCAGCTTCTGGCGGGGGTTCACGCTTGACGGCTATGACGGCCACGGATGGGTCAGCTCCACCAGTGCGGTCCGTCTGGCGGTGGACTCCGCGGGAAGACTCATGTTTTTGGAGGCGCCGTCGGCCATGCGTCGGGACCGGGCATACGTGCAGTCCTATTTCCTGAAGGTGCCCCAGCCCAACGCACTGTTCACCGCCTACAACCCCGGCTGGATCGCCCTGGGCGCCGGAGGCACCACGGGGCGTCTCCAGTTGGCGCAGGGCAACCTGGAGTACCTCCGTCAGCTGGACAGCTATCGGGTCCTCTCTCCCGTGCCGAGGCTGAGCCCGGTCTCCCTGCGGGGAGACGTTGTGGACACCTCGGATGGGGCGTTTCTCGTCCAGCCCCGGGTGCCCGAACGGGTCAGACTCCTGACCGAGCAGATCATCGAGGGGGCCGTTACCGACTACGATAAGGCGGCCCGCATCGAGCGGTTCCTGCTGGAGAATTACCCCTACGATCTGACGGTGTCCCCCTACCGTGAAGATGAGGACTCGGTGGACCGGTTCCTGTTCGTGGACCAGGCGGGCTACTGCTCCCAGTTCGCCACGGCCATGGCGGTGATGGGCAGGCTGGCGGGCCTGCCGACGCGCGTGGCGGTGGGCTACCTGCCCGGCAGGTACAACAGCCTCACGGGCACCCACGTCGTCCGGGTCCAGGATGCCCACGCATGGGTGGAGGTGCGGTTCAAGCGGTTCGGGTGGGTGCCGTTCGACCCCACGCCACGCCCCGATTCGCCCTGGGCGCTCGGCAAGGGCAGCTCTTCCCTGGCCCGTGGGATCCAGCAGACCCTCCGGAGCGCCATCGGGGGCTTCACCATCGATGCCCCCAGCGCCGCCGCCGCCACGTTGGGCGGCGCCCTGGGGGGTCTGCCCGGCGCGGTCAATGTAGCGCTCGTCATTGGAGTCGTGGTCGGACTTCTGCTCCTGCCGCTACGGTGGCTGAGGAGCCGCGTGGACCGGAGCAGAGGAGTCGGCGCTCCGGCCTACTCGGCCCTGCCGGGACATGGGCGAGAGGAGATGCGACGGATGTACCGACAGGGGCTGCGCCTGCTGAAAAAGCGAGGCCTTCCGTCGCGGCACGCCCACCAGGGCGTTCAAGAATACCAGGCTGCGGTCTCCGCCACATCTCCCAAGCTGGGAGAGGCCCTGCGCCGGCTGACGGAGTGGACGGCAGCTGCCGCTTATAATCCGGCCGCATTTTCGGAGACGGCCCCCGAGGAGGCACGGCTGCTGCTCAAGGAGATGCGGAAGGGGCCATCGCTTGACACCCCCTGACCCCTCTTGATACTGTCATTGCGGGTTTAAGCTCCTTCCGACCTCTTTCGCGAATGACGGACGATCTGAGCGGAGTTGAAGGACGGAAGGAACAGGCCTACAATGAGGTCTAGGGGACTACTCGGCCTTAGATATCGCCATGCCGACCATAGACGCATTCATCCTATCCATCCTCCTTGCCTACCTGCTGGGCTCCATTCCCGTAGCCACCCTGGTGAGTCGTCGCCGTAGCATAGATATCTTCTCCACCGGCACGGGGCTTCCGGGCGCGGCCAATGTATTCAGGCAGGTGGGGCACAAATTGGGGGTCATGGTTTCCGCCGGTGACGCCGCCAAGGGGGCGTTGGCCATAGTGGTGGCCAGCCGTCTCGGCATGGAAGGCACCTGGTTGCTGCTACCGGCGACCGCCGCCATAGGCGGCCACTGGAACTCCATCTTCAGCAGGTTCCGTGGCGGCGATGGGCTCGCCCCGCTGATGGGAATCACCATCATTGTCGTGCCGGTGTACGGCCCTATCGCCGTTGTCATTGGTGGTGTGGTGGGCCTCTGGTTCCACGGCAATACCCACCCATCCCTGCGTGGCGGCTTCGCGGGCTTCGGCTTCCTGCTGGCGCGGGCCGTGTCGATGCAAGAGGACGTGACGATCACCTTCGGCATCGCGACCATCGGCCTCATGGTGCTGACCCACGCCGTCATAGGCCATCACCGGCGACGGGATGACCTCCCCGATTACGACCCGGGCTAGTACGCGTCACCTTCCTGCAGAACCCGCAGGGGTCCTCCCTCGGACGCCTCTTCACCCAGGCCATCCACAAACCGTTTGAGGGTGGCGAAATACTCCTCGCCACCTACCCGATAGGTATCGTTGTGACCGGCCCCCTGTATTACGTAGAACTCCTTGGGCTCGGCCGCTGCCTTGAATAGCCGCTGGCCCAGCTCTATTGGGACCACCTCATCACGGTCTCCGTGGAGCACCAGAAGAGGCGCGTCAATGTCCAGGATTTTGGACAGAGAGTCGTACTTGATACGGACCAGGAACCCAGGCAGGAACCGGAGCCACCGTTTGGCTATATCGGGAACGGAGGTGAATGGAGACTCCAGGATCAGACCTGAGACATCGTTTCTGGCCGCAACGTCCACGGCCACGGCAGAACCCAGAGAGCGCCCAAAGAGGACAACCCTATCCGAGCGAACGTCAGGGCGGGAGCGAAGGTACCGTAACGCCCCTTCGCCGTCCAGATAGGTCCCCTTCTCGGAGATGCGTCCGTCGCTCAGTCCATAGCCGCGATAATCGAAGATAAGGATGTTCACGCCTAGATGGTCATGAAGCAGCTTCATATTCTCCAAACGGTCGCTGATATTGCCCGCGTTGCCGTGGAACCAGAGTAGGCTAGCCTGTCTATCCCCCGGAATGAACCACCCGTGCAGTTGCACCCCGTCGGAGGTGAAGAAGCGCACATCCTCGTAGGAAAGCCCCCAGTCGGCAGGGGTTTGTTCGATCTCCCGCTCGGGGAAGAAGACCCGACCACTGATCAACCGATCACCTCCTAGAATAAGGGCCCCCGGCACAAGAGCGAGGAGCAGAAGAATAGCTAATGCCCTCCAGGTCACCGTTCGCTGTCCCATTAGTACGGGCATGGATGATTGGGTGGGCGTGTACGTCCGGAGGCTGGTCAAATGCACCTGGATTCTATCACGC
>JAPUKM010000099.1 GCA_027295645.1 Chloroflexota bacterium
GTTGCAACAGCGCAGCGTTGTTGGACGTGCGGAAGACGGTCTGGCAGGCCCCCGCAATCGAGATGATGGGGAACACGGCAATCGCCCACGGTACGCCGCCCAGTAGAATGAGGACAATACCGTAACCCACTCCTGCAACGAGCATCAGCCGTCCTTTATGCGCTAGGTCTCTGCGCGACGCCAGGGTAAGCCCGCCAATCAGACCGCCCACCGCTCCAGCGGACATCAGCGCTCCGAACCCGCCGGAGCCCATACCCAGCACTTCGGTGGCCAGGATCGGAAGCAGCGTCATGTAGCTGAAGGCGAAGGCCAGCGGGCCCAGTCCTATCACGACCAGGAGCAGCACCAGCCGGTCCTGGGACATAAAGCGCAGCCCCTCCATCAACTGCTCCGTCATCGAGCCCCTGTCCTTCGAGACCTGTGCCGGTGGCGCATCGATCAGAAACGTGCTGAGGATGACCAGAGTGTAGAGAACGGCGGAGATGATATAGGCGATGCCGACATCGGTCACGGCGATGAGAATACCGATGAGCGCAGGGCCGATCAGCCGTGTGGTGTTGATGGCGATGGAGTTCAGCGAGAGGGCGTTTAGCAACTGCTCCTGGCCCACCATCTGAGGCACCCAGGAGGTGCGCACGGGCTGGTTCATCGCCATGCCGACACCCAGGAGCGCGACCGTCACGTAGATGTGCCACACCTCTATCCAGTCCCCCACAATCAGCACCGCAGTGGCAACGTAGACAAGGAAGCTCCAGACCTGCATCAGGATGAGCAGTCTACGTTTGTCGAATCTATCGGCAGCCACGCCGGCCCACAGACCCAGCACCAGGAGGGGCGCGGCGCGGAACAGGTTCACCAGGCCCAGAGCCAGGCCGGAGCCGGTCAGCTCCCAGATGAGCCAATTGCGGGCCACCTGCTCCGCCCACATGGAAGAGGCCTGCCCCACCTGGCCCAGCCACAGTAAGCGGAAGTTTCGGTTGGAGAGAGAGGCGAGGGCCGCCGGGAGCCGCGCGTGGCCATGCCGAGGCGATTGGACGTCGGCGGAGTGTGCGTCGGACGGGCTGCCCTCTGTGCGGCCTCGCCGCCATCTCAAGGGCACGGGAGGCTACTTCCTCACTCTCGTCTGACGCCACACATGATGCAGGCGCTGCCCCGCAGTAATAGTAGAGAACGCCACAATGATCCCTAGTGGGACAAGCATGTGGCCCACCAGCATGCCTACAGACAGGACCACCATCCGCTCTGGGCGCGTCATGAACCCCACATCGCTTCGGATGCCGAGCCCCTCGCCTCGAGCACGGAGATAGCTGACCATGAACGACGCCACCATAGCCAGAAAGACCAGGACCACGCCGGTGGCAGACTCATCGTTGAAGAAGAGCACCAGAAGGCCAAACAGCACCGCCGCCTCGCCAAGACGATCGGAAACAGAGTCTATAAACGCGCCAAAGCTGCTCTCCGTGCCCGTGAGCCGCGCCAGCGCGCCGTCCAGCATGTCAACAGCGCTGGCCACCAATAGAAGCACCCCGGCAGGGAGCAGCAGGTCAACGGCGGCCAGGTAGGCCACACCAAAATTCAGAGCCAGCCCAATGAGGGTGACCATCGTGGGGGTGAGCTTCAGAGTGTGAAGGAGCCGGGTTGCGGGATCCTCGAAATATCGGGCAATAACCCGGCGGGCCTGGGCCCTATGCATCGTTTCACTGCTCCTAGAGGGTAGCGCCTTGGGAGCGCCTACGCCGCGGCATGGTTGGCGGCGGCCTCGTCATAGCACTCCAACACCCGCTGGGCAACGCGCTCCCAACGGTACTCCTTCACGCTCTGACGGCCTCGTAGCGCCATTTCCTCTCTCAGAGCCTGATCCGCAACAAGCTGCTGCAGCGCCTCGGCCAGGGCCTCCTCATTGCGTGGCGGCACCAGAATACCCTCAACCCCGTCCTGAATCACGTCTGCATACCCTTCGATCTGCGTGGCGACGATAGGCTTGCCTGCGGCCATCGCCTCACCCAGGACAATGCCGAAGCTCTCCTGGCCAATGGCCGGCGAGCAGAAGATATCCGCCGTTCGGTAGTATCTCCGGAGCATCTCCGGGGCAACCTGGCCCACAAATACCACATCCTGCACGTTACGCTCGGCAAGGAGACGATAGCACTCACCCCCAGGGTTGCCCGGACCCACAACAATAAGGCGAGTGTTGGGCCACTCCCACTTCAGCCGGCTGAAAGCGCCCAGAAGATACTTGAGCCCCTTGCGCTTCTCCAGACGGCCAACAAACAGGATGTTCAGCTTCCCATCCTTGAAGGCATCCAAAGGCGGCACCTCTTGAGAGAAGAAATCAACGTCGATACCGTTTGGAATGATGCGGTAGTCGGCGGGAAAGTGCTTGCTCACATACTGGAAGGCCGACCGGGACACTGCGATGTGACCGTCCAGCTTCTTGAACCAGTGGCCCAACGGGTACTTGGTAAACTGGTAGAGTAGGCCATTGCGATCGAACCTGTGGAACGTGCCCACATTTACGGCATTCGAGGCGCTCAGCACCTCCAGAGGAAGTACCGGAGTCAACGGCTCGTGCAGGTGGATCACATCGAACGCCTCGTCCCGCAGGAGCGACTTCACCTTGCCATTGCGCCAAACCGAGAGAGAGATCCGGGCAACAGAGCCGGCGCTGGGCACCGGTACTGCGCGTCCGACGGCAATCAGGTTGTCTACCCCAAGCTCATCAGGAGAGGCGGCGGGTGCAAGGATCTTGACCGTATGCCCCAGCTTCTCAAAGTGATGGCCCAAGTTTGAAACATGGGCCACAACACCACCCGGGTAGGCAAAATCGTAGGGTGAGACCAGTGCTATCTTCATACCGATCGCCCTCTTGGACGTCGAGTCAGCGGTTCAAACCGGGTCAAAAGAGCCCTATCCTTCTTCCCCTTCGATGAACGTCTCAACCATATCGTGGGCCACCTGGTCCGTATACTGGACGGGCGGCGACTTCATAAAATAGGAGGACGGACTGAGGGCGCCCTTCTCCCCCCGGTCTAACGCCAGTTTGCAACACCGTATAGCATCAACAACTACACCGGCGGAATTGGGGCTGTCCCACACCTCCAGCTTGAGCTCCAGGTTGAGCGGAACATCGCCGAAGGTTCGGCCCTCCATGCGGATGTAGCACCACTTCCGGTCGTCCAGCCACGGCACATGGTCGCTGGGACCAACGTGGACGTTGTCCGCCCCAGGGTCGAAGCTGAGCTGTGAAGTCATCGAATTGGTCTTGGATATCTTCTTGGATGTCAGCCGTTCCCGCTCCAGCATGTTGAGGAAATCGGTATTGCCGCCGAAGTTGAGCTGATACGTGCGCTCCAGCTTCACTCCCCGGTCCTCGAAGAGACGGGTGAGGACTCGATGCGTAATCGTCGCTCCAACCTGAGACTTGATGTCATCACCGATAATCGGCAGGCCCGCCTTCTCGAATCGCTTTTGCCAGTACTTCTCCTTCGCAATGAACACGGGGATGCAGTTGATAAAGGCGCAGCCCGCCTCCAATACCTGCTCAACGTACCATTTGGTGGCCTCTTCGCTGCCAACGGGCAGGTAGTTCACCACCACGTGCACATCACGCTCCTTGAGAACGCGAACGATGTCCACGGTCTCTCCCGGAGCCTTGATGACTATGTCCTTTCCGTACTTCCCGATACCGTCATGAGTCATTCCCCGCTCCACCTTCACGCCGGTGGTGGGGACTTCGGCGAACCGCACGGTGTTATTTGGCTTGGCGTAGATCGCCTCACTCAGGTCCTTGCCAACCTTGTTCCTGTCGATGTCAAAGGCGGCGACAAAATTGATGTCCCCTATGTGATATCCACCGAGCGTGGTGTGCATGAGTCCTGGGATGAAACCATTGTCCGGGGCCTCCCGGTACTTGTGGACCCCCTGGACCAGCGAAGATGCACAGTTCCCCACGCCAATAATGGCGACGTTGACCGTTCCCAAATTCCCAGCCTCCTTACGCGATACCTAACCTAGAATAGCCCTGCTTTATTTCTCCAATACGGTAGCACGGAAAATGAATCAGTCAATAGCCTCTGCCAGCCTCTGATCCCTTCTGCAGATACGGCGGTCTGAGCGCTTGACCCCCCAGTGTTGGGGTGGTTAAATCGAACCAGCTTTGGTGAGGTGTCAATTGAGCGTCAAAATTGGGGTTGCTCCCGGACTCTGGAACTGGACCGACGGCGGCAGCTCATTCTTCCACTTTGTGGAGGAGTGTGAACGGCTGGGCTGGGACTCTCTGTGGCTCACAGACCGTCTTGTGTCGGAGCATCGAGTCCTGGAGCCGGTGACCGCCATGGCGGCGATAGCGGCCCGCACTCAAACCCTGAAGTTCGGCGCCTCTGTCCTGATACCGTCCCTCAGAAATCCGGCGGTTCTCGCCAAGGAGCTGGCAACGGTGGATTTTCTGGCCGGCGGACGACTGCTGCCCGCCGTGGGCCTCGGCTCCGAGGACCCGCGGGAGTACCAGGCCGCGGGCGTAGAGAAACGGAGCCGGGCGGCCCGTACCGATGAGGCCATCGGACTCCTCCGCCGCCTCTGGACGGAGAATCACGTGACCCACAACGGCCGCTTTTTCACCCTGAGCAACGTGACCATTGAGCCGAAGCCCCTCTTCCGGCCCGCACTTCCCATCTGGGTCGGCGGGCGCACGGAGCATGCGCAGCGTCGCGTGGCCCGCCTGGGCGACGGGTGGCTGGCCAGCGCAGTGACACCACAGGAGGCGGCCAGCGGTGTGGAGAGCATCCGTCGCTATCTGGAAGAGGAGGGGCGGCACATCGAAGAGGACCACTACGGCGTGATCCTGGGTGCCTACCTGGCCGATTCACGGGAGCGGGCTATGGACACCGTTAACGCCCACACGACGCGCCTCCGACCCGACGCTCCCCTGGACAGCTATACCCTTGCCGGCACATCGGAGGACATTCACCATATGATCCAGCAGTACCGGACAGCGGGCATCAGCAAGTTCGTTCTGCGGCTGGCGTGCCCGGAAGAAGAGGGCCTGGAGCAACTGACTCGCTTGGCGGAGGCCGTGGCAGTGCCGGTGAATACGGGGGCCTACGGATAGGCTGGCGGCAGGCGAGAGGCTCCTCCGGGGCCTATGCGGACCCAGAATCTCCCTGTTCCAGCTCCGACAGGAACTGCTCCATCTCAGAGGACAGCGTGAGCTTCTCTCCCCCCTCCATGGGCATGCCCTTTTCGGAGTCATAGGCGACCTCTAGCTCCTGGATCATCGCTCGCACCTGAGACTCGGATTGGGTTGCTTCGTCGAGGCGGGCATACAGCCGCTCGGCCCGTCGCTTGATCTGCCCCAGGTCGAGTGAGAAGCCGTATATCTGGTCAAGGAGCCGGAGCAGGGTGTACTGGCCCATATAGTCTTCGCCCAACTGGGAGTAGCTGGGGAGCTGCAGGACCAGATTAAGGGTCCCGATGTTCCGCTTCTGGGCCTCCTGAGTGACCATCGCAACAATGCTCGTAGGCCCCTGGTAGGTGCTCCGCCGGATGCCCAGCGCCTCCAGCTCCGCCTGAACCTCCGGCTCACTGCTTCCCCCACCCGCAATGAGAGGCCGGGTGTGGGGAACGGGGGCGTACATTGAGCCAACCTGGCAGTACCGCTGGACTCCCAGGGTCTCAATGACGCTGACCACCGAATCCACGAAGTCCTCTCCCATACTGTGGGGCTCCAGGGAGTGCAGAAACACCAGGTCGGGCTCGGTCTCCCGCCGGGCAACGAAGAGGTTTGTGTTCGGGAGGCTATACTCCCGGTTGCCGTCCTTCCACGCTATCATCGGACGGTACCGGGTGAAGTCGTAGAAATGGCCGGGCTGCTGAAGCTGCCCCACCTCCACTGCGCCGAACTGCTTCTCCAAGAAGCCCAGGGCCAGCGTGCCCACTGAACCCACGTCAATCCAGGGCTTCAGCATGGCGATCATGTGAGGCCGCTGTAGCTCCGGCAACGGTTCGGTAAGCTCGAATGCGCCAATCCGCATTGCCTATCGCTCCTTCAACCCCTGAACAGCCTACTGTTCATTCAATTGTACGGGCAGCCGCCCGCCTTTTGCACGGTGTTGGCATCCAGTATAGCACCGGTTTCCAGAAAGCAACGCAGCCCTACCTGGGAAACGCCTCCGGCACGCCACCATCCACGGTGAGGATGCACCCGGTGGTCTTGGCCGAACGGTCGCTGGCAAAGAAGAGGGCGGCCTGGGCCACGTCCGTGGGTGTGATATAGGCCTGGAGCAGGTTTCGCCTCCGGTAGAACTCCTCCAGCTCCGACTCCGCGATACCGTGGGCCTCGGCACGCTCCCGCCGAAGCTCCGGCGACCATAGCCCGGATCCCTGGAACACGGCGTCCGGGTTGACGATGTTGCTCCGGATGCCGTAGGAGCCATTCTCAATCGCCAGGACGCGGGCCAGCTGCACCTCCGCGCTCTTGGCGGCGCTGTACGCCCCAAATCCACGCCCGGGCGCCAGCACGTTCTTGGTGGCGATGAACACCAGGCTCCCACCGAACCCCTGCTCCCGAATCACGCGGACCGCCTCCCGGGCCACCAAGAAATGGCCCGTGGCGTTCACCTGGAGGCTCCGTTCCCACTCCTCCAACTCAAGCTCATCCAGCGTCCCCGTCGGAGCGATGCCCGCATTGGAGACCAGGATGTCCAGGCCGCCGTAGGTCAGCGCCGCGTGGCGGACCGCGGCCGCCGTCTCAGCCTCGTTGGTCACATCGTGGCGCACGGCGGTGCACCACCCCGCTCCATGCTCCTCGTTAAGCTGTGCGCTCAGCGCCTCAACCCCCTCGTAGTCCACGTCCGTGAGCACCAGGTGGGCGCCCTCGGCGGCGAACCGCCGGGCGATGGCCTGCCCGATGCCGTGGGCGGCGCCGGTGATGAGGGCAATACGCCGGGAGAGCTCCCTCTCCGGCGGCAGCAGCGAGAGCTTGTACAGCTCCTGCGGCCAGTACTCGGCTTTGTGGGCCTCCTCCGGTGACAGGGAAACATACCGGTCTACCGCATCGGCCCCGGCCATGATGGAGATGGTCTGGCGGTAGATGTCGGCGGTGACGGTCGTGGCCCGCACGTCCCGACCCGTAGTCCACATCCCCAGACCGGGCACCAGGACCACCCTGGGATGGGGATCCAGCATCTCCTGGCCCGCTTTGGCATGGCGACGGAACCACTGGGTGTACGCCTGCTCGTAGCGGGCAACCCCCTCCTCCAGCGCCCGGCGCACCTCGGCGACGTTGGAAGAGTCGGTGGTCTCCACCAGAAGGGCGGTACGCTTGGTGTTCAGCAGATGATCAGGAGTGACCGCACCGGCCTCAACGAGATCACGAGCCTTTCCAGAGCCAACGAATTCTAGGATGACAGGACTGTCGTCGAATCGGAGGACCACCCGCCCCCGGGCGTTGCCGGAGGCCACCAACCGACGAATGGTCGGCGCCACCGCAGCCGCCACGGTACGGCGCTGCTCCGGCTCCAGGGCAGCCTGCGCGGTGGTGACACCGAACACACTCCTGCCCATAGTCCGCTTTTGTATATACTCCTCGGCCTGGCAGATCAGATCGATATGGGCCTCGTAGCTTGACTGGATGGTGGAGCCCCAGGTGACCAGCCCGTGGTTGAGCAGAGCCACCCCCTTGGCCTTGGGGTGGGTGAGGACCGCCTCGGCCACCTCCTTGGAGAGCAGAAACCCCGGGCGACGGTACGGCACGGCCACGACTGTATTGCCGAACACCTCCTTGAGCACTTTCTCCGGTCGGTGGGTGTTGGACAGTGACAGGATAGCGTCTGCGTGGGTGTGGACAATGCTGGCCTGCGGAAGAAAGGCATGGAGGAGGGTCTCTATGGAGGGCCTGGGAGAGCCGGGCTCCAGCAGGCACCTGGCCAGATAGTCCACGACATCCTCGTCCGACATATCCGAACGCTCAAACAGGGGGAGAACATCCTCCAGGCCGACGGCTGGAAAGTCGCGGGCCTGCGCCGACTTCATGTCGACACCGCTGCCCTTTACGAGGAGTGCCCTGGTCTCACGGCCCCTGAAGTCGGACCGGGTGGCCTTGAGCGATATGTTGCCACCCCCCGACGTCACCAGGGCGGGGTCGGCGCCGATGAGGTGGGCCTGGTAGACCAGAAGCTCCACCTCTGAAAGGCCAGCGGCATCCTGTTCCGACCAGCGGTTCTCCATGCTGCGCTTTATCCAGGAGGTGCGGAGGGGGTCACACGGCTACGCTTCGCCGGCCTTGATGCTCTGGAACAGCTCGTTGGCCTCTCCCGCGGAGCCGTTTTCGTGGACAATGTGACGTATGGCCCTGATCATGGCCACCGGGTGGTCATTCTGCCAGACATTCCTGCCCAGATTCACC